>JABJOX010000038.1 GCA_018664115.1 Candidatus Woesearchaeota archaeon | reverse complement strand
TTGAATTCTAATCGTACCTATCGCAATCTCTTTTTTCATAATTGTTAAAGAAATGGTTTTATATATTTAAATGTAATCTTTTATTTTATTATAGGTTTTTTTTATTGTATTGTAATTATGGAAAATTCAGTTTTATATTTTACTTCTCCTTTAGAATCTTGAACTTCTTCAATGGTTAATTTGTCAAAAGGAAAAGAGTCATATTGAGCTCTTCCGGGAACAAGTTCGGGTAATAATTCTTTACCTTCTTGTGTTGAAGAAACGATATCTGTTGAATATAATATTTCGGCCATTTCATCTACACTTTTAATTGTTTTAGTACTAAAATAACCAACTGTCTCTTTTTTGAATCTCTTTGCTCCATCTTTTAATTTTCTTTTTTTCCATTCTTTTGGAGTAAGATATCCCATTTTACTTTCATCTAGTTTAGAAGCTTTAGCAATTATATTTGAAATATCTTTTCTGACTACCATAATTTATGTTTATTGATCTTTATTTATAAAGGTTATGATTGTCTCTTCTAACTAGTAGTACTCTTGGTAAAATAGAACCATTTTAAATGTAATCTTTTATTTTATTGTGGATTTCTTCATGGACTAACCAAACTACAAGAATAATGGCGTCGATACTTTCCATAAAACTTCCAAGTCCCCATTGTGGACAGGAGTTAAAGAAATAGAACGGCCAGAAGAATGTTTTATACCCACCAAAAGTACAATCTAAAATTAAGTGGAAGAATAGTCCGAAAGCGATGATGTAAAATATCTTGGCCCATTTATGGTTTCCTTTTCGGAAATGAAAAATGTAACCAAGAATTACAAAGATGATTGGAAAGAGAAGTGAATGTGTGAAGAGGCCATGGAGATTTGTTGATGCTCCTGTGAAGAAATTATAAACCCAGGTTAAAACGACATCAATGTCTGGGGCTAACCCAGCAATTCCTCCAATAACTAACATATAACGAGGAAATCTTTTTTTTCCAAAAACGTAATGTCTAAATAAATCTAGGACAACGATTGTTAGAATGATATGGGTAACCGCATAAGCCATATGAGAAGTATTTTTTTATTGGTTATAAATTTATTGTTTCTGAGCAAAGTTTGATTAATTTTTTATTGTAACAAAACCACCTTGCACGGCACCCGAGATTTTTGTCATTTTATTATACTAATTTTACACAAAAATGTGCCTCTTTTGGCAAAGGTGGTTTTTGTAACATTTAATATTAATTCTAAACAAAACTTTAATAAAACCTAAGAATATTCTTATTAGTATGAAAGAGGCGGTCAAGAAAGAAATTTTATTTGATTTGGGTAAAGCTGTTGAAATTCTTAAGAAAACTGATGTTGGTGATAGTGAAGAATTAAAACAATTAAGTAACCATTCTATTGAGGATGTGGCTGTACATAAAGATTTAGATTTAATTTCAGTTACTGTTTTAATTTATTCAATGTATAAAGTATTGAATTCTATGAATGATGAAGATAAGAAAGATCTGGTTACAGAATTAGAAAATGCTAGAAAAAATCTTCAACAAAGAAATTTGGGTAGATATAATCGCAACATTAAATTATTATTTGATCTTGTTAGAAAATCTAATGCTGCTGTTAAAGTACATTTGCAGGACGTAATGAATGCGGCTAGAATTAAAAAAGGTGCAGTTTTGTTACGAAAAGGTTTGTCTATCGGACAAGCAGCAGGATTAATGGGTCTTTCTAATTGGGATTTACAGGAGTATGCTAGTAAAAGGGTTATCGCCGAACCTTTCAAAGTTTCTGCGCCAGCAAAGAAGAGGTTACAGTTTGCTTTAAAACTGTTTGGAGTTTAAGATGGAAAGGATATTATTTTTCGACGCAGGGCCAATCATTACTTTAGTTATGTCTCGTTTAATTTGGATTCTTCCGGAATTGAAAAAGAAGTTCGGTGGTAAATTTTATATTACTCCTGGGGTAAAATTAGAATTAGTTGAACGTCCTCTAGGAATCAAACGTTTTGAATTTGAAGCATTACAAGTAATGAAATTAATTCGTGATGGTGTTTTAGAAGTTTATGATAAAGTTCCTAAAGGTCGAGTGCAACAATTACAAAATTTGGCTAATAGTTCTTTCAAGATTGGAAGTAAGAACATGGACATTATTCAAACTGGTGAAATTGAGTCTGTAGCTTGTGCTTTACAAACTAACGCTGCTGCTGTTGTGATGGACGAAAGAACTTTAAGATTATTTATTGAGAATAATAAAAATATGGAAAAGTTGTTAGAGATTCGTTTCAAGAAAAATGTTATTGCTGACAAAGGAAAGATGGACGATTTTAGTAATCAACTTAAAGATGTGAAAATAATTCGTTCTATTGAATTAGTTGCTGTGGCTTACAAGATGGGATTGTTGAATGATTATGTTCCTGATCAGAAAGGTGGGAAGGGTACTTTACTTGATTCCATTTTATGGGCAGCGAAGTATAATGGTTCTGCGGTAACTACGCGAGAGATTGAAGATATGAAAGCGGTATTGTTGAAGTGAATTTTAGAAAATAAGAAATCTACATAAAAAGCTTACACTTTTTAGTCGTTCTGATTTTTTATCAGAACATTTTTAAACCAAATCACTTTTAGTCTTCTTAGATGGTTAAGAAATGTATTATTTGTGAATCAGAAGCCGTTTACAAAATAAAAGATACACCAGATTATTATTGTCAAGAATGTGCAGAAGAAAACTTTTCTGATTTAGATTTACTTGTTAAAGTTGAAGAAGAAGCGCAAAGACTTAAAGAGTTTTTGAAAGAAAAGATGGACGATCTTGTAAAAAACGAAGAAGAACTTGACAAGATGATTATTATTAAAGAGAAGAAAGAAGATGATGAACAAGACGATAAAGATAGGGAAGATTAATACTTCTAAAGTTGAGTTAGTTGATATTGCCAAAGCGTGGTTAGCAATATCGTTAGCTTTTGCTTTTGTTTATTCCGGAGCAAGTTTATTCTCTGGAGGAATTGATAAAATATTTTCTACTGGATTTTTAGTAATGTTTTTAATTTCTTTATTCACTGCTGGAATTGGATTTTTATTTCATGAACTTGCTCACAAATTTGTTGCTCAGAAGTATGGTTGTGTAGCAGAATTTAGAGCTTTTGATCAGATGTTGTATTTGGCGGTTGGGTTAGCAGTAGCAATCGGATTTATTTTCGCAGCTCCAGGTGCTGTGATGATTCATGGTCAAGTAACGAGGAAAGAAAACGGAATTATTAGTGCAGCTGGACCATTAACAAACTTTTCTTTAGCAATGATTTTTATGGGGTTAATGTTTTATTTACCCACTTGGGGTTTTATATTTAACATCGGATTTTTTATTAATCTCTGGTTAGGATTATTTAATTTAATTCCTTTCGGTAATTTTGACGGGATAAAAATTTTACATTGGAACCGTTATATCTGGATGGGAATGGTTGCTTTTGGAGTTTACTTTTTGTTTTTTTAAATCAAGCAAAGACTTGATTTAAAGAAAAAAAAGAAAATTTTAATTTTTTTTTTGCTTTTTTTAAAATAAATTTTATTTTTTCTAAAGTCTTTTCGTCACTGTTATTAGACGATAAGTAGCGAAATCTTTATATACTAGTTTGTCTACCAGTATAGACAAGAGGTGTTTTTCTAACAAAAGAAACGTTGGAGAGATTGGGCTATAAACTTTAGCCTTTAATTGTATAATAAAAAAGAAGGTGACGAGAAAAGTGAATTTTTTTTCTGAACCGTTCTTTTTAACAAAAAAAAAAGAAGGTGATGTAAACTGAAACAACACGTATTTCAGGAAGTCAAAAAATTTAAAATCCAACGGTGTTGCAAGGGTTGCGGTCAACGAATTGTTGTTGAAAACGCTAACCGGTATTATTGCAAAGACTGCCGCGGGTATTAGTTCTTATTTTTTTTCTTTTTTTTTTCTTTTTATAATAGGTAATGGGTAAAATGAACCTATAATTCAACACTCAATACTTAAAGCTTTTTTTTAACAGAAACCTTTATAAATACTCAATAAGAATTATACTTAAAATGTTCTATCAAGTAAAAGCAAAGGATTTTATCAGGGTACCCCCACAGATGTTTAATATGGCTAAAAGGGATGCCGTACTAGCTAATGTTAAAGCTACTTATGAAAACTTTATTTCCAAAGAACTTGGATTTGTGATTAATGTTGTTGATGTTCATGGTGTTAAAGAGGGTGTAATTGTTCCTGGTGATGGAGCTGCCTATTATGATACTGAATTTGAATTGTTAACATTTAAACCTGAATTAAACGAATTAGTGTTTGCAAAAATTAGAGACATTACTGATTTTGGTGCTTTTATGGATCTTGGTGGAGTAGAAGGAATGGTTCATATCTCTCAAAGTATGGACGATTTTGTAAGTTTTAGTAAAGATAAGGTTTTACAGGGTAAAAAAAGTAATCAAAGTATAAAAGTTAACGATAATTGTAAAGCAAGAATTATTGCTGTTTCATATAAAGACATGAACAACCCTAAAATTGGGTTAAGTATGCGTCAAGAAGGATTAGGAAAATTAGAATGGTTAGATCAACAAAATGTTGAATCTACTGAATCTAACGAGGAATAATAAGAATGGCCAAGAAAAAAGCATGTAAAAAATGTAAAATGTTTGTTGAAGGAAACAAATGTCCTGCTTGCGGATCAGAAGGTTTTACAACTAGTTGGCAAGGAAGATTATATGTCAGTGATGTTGCTAAATCAATGATTGGTGAAAAAGTTAATGTTACAGTTAAAGGCGAATATGCTATTAAGGTGAGATAATAATGAAAGTTGAGATTAAAATAAAGAAAGAAAATAGTTTATTGAAAAGATTAGAATTAATTGGTTCATTAGAGTTTGAAGGAGTTACTCCTAGTAATGCTCAATTAGCAGAAGTTTTAGCTAAAGAAACTAAGAAAGACATTAACTTAGTTGTTTTGAAAAGTATTTATACTGACTTTGGTCATCAGAAAGGAACTTTTTCTGCTTTTGTTTACGATGATACAGAAGCATTGAGTAAAACTGAGAAAATGACTAAGCATTTGAAAAAGAAAGCTGAAGAAGTTGCAAAAACTGCTGCTGACGCTAAAGCTGCTGAAAAAGAAGCAAAAGCAAAAGAAGCTGAAGCACCTGCTGAAGAGAAGAAAGAAGAAGCACCTGCAGTTGAAGAAAAAGCTGAAGAACCTGTTGCTGAAGAGAAAGCTGAAGAAGAAAAGAAAGAGGGTGACGCATAATGGCAAAGAAAGGCGGACCAAAAGGTAAAGTAAAAGAAAAAGTAAAGAAAGAAGGTAAAAAATTATCTGCTTTATACGAAATTTCTGGTGAAAGTATTACTCGTAAAAACAGAACTTGTCCAAAGTGTGGACCAGGAATGTTTTTAGCAAAACATAAAAACAGAATTGTTTGTGGTAAGTGTCAGTATGTTGAGTTTATGGGTAAGAAAGAAGAAGTTACTGAAGAGAAATCTGAAGAAGTAAAAGAAGAAGTAAAAAAAGAATAGAAATTTAATAATTTCTAACCTATTTTTGAAATATTCTTTTCAAAAAAATGAATAATTCTTATTAATTTATAATTATATTTTTAATTTATAATTTTATTTTCAAGTGATTGATCTGTTTCTTTTGTTTCAAATTTAGTGAAAAGATTCTTTTTAGCTTGCGTTTTTAAAAGTCCGTATAAATTTAACCCCATGCATTTCATTGGTTCTTGAGGTGATGATTTGTAATCAAAAACAGCAAGTAGTGTTAGAACCACTTTATTTTCGTTTTCTAATTCTTTTAATAATTTATCTTTGTAATTTGGGTCTAAGATTTCTGCAGAGAATAGTTCTAATGTGTCTTTTTCAACAAAAGGCATTTCTCCAGTTTGTTCAATTAAATTATAAATACTTGCTCCGCACGCTAATGCTAATTTTTTATGTTTTTCATATTGTTGGGTAACATTATTCATATGGTCATAAACATGAGGATTTTCATTTTTTATTCTATCTAGTGTGTCAAATGGTAATTGGGCATTATTAATATAATCATTCATAAAACTTACAAAAATTTCATCTCTTATTACTGGTAATAAAGTGTCATTTATCATCTTTTTCTA
>JABJOX010000051.1 GCA_018664115.1 Candidatus Woesearchaeota archaeon | reverse complement strand
GGAGAGGGAAGTTTAGATTTGCTTGCCCACAGAATCAAATTAAAATCTATTAATTTACCTGGACTTAGCGGAGCAATCAATTGCCCAGAATTAGATACTAGTTTTTCACGAGACACAGTTTTAGATGATCCAGTATTGAAAGATGTACTGCAATATGTCCGTGTTAAAAGCAAAGAGTTTGAGTGTGAAGATACTGTCGATATTAAAAGCATGTCTCTGGAAACAAAATTAAGACACTACCAAAACTTTTTACAAAACACCCTTTTCACTGCTGATGGTTCTCCGAATTTACCTTGGATTAAAGAACACCTGGATGATTTAGTTAATATGGACTATCCACGTCCGGAAGATTTTCAAGATTGTTTGGAAAAATCATACATCCATAAAATATTAGGAACAATCGTAAATACAATTATCTCTCCGTTCAGAACAGATAAAGAATTCAAGCCAAACAAACATGATATTGCGGGGTATGGGTTAACGACAGTAGGAGTAGGATATGTAGGAGCTTGTGGAGTGGCATTCTTAGAAAGTGTAATTACTGGTTATTCCATTGGAAGCCAAATGCCTGCCTATGTTGGTGTTGCCTTAGCAATTACAATAGCAGACATGGTTGGTGTTGGTGGAAATTATACCTATAAAAAAATAAAACGTGGTGCTCAGAAAAAACTTATTAGTCGTTATAATAACAAACTAAGTGAAATGGCTTTTACCACATCGTTAGAAGAGCAGGTTAGCGCTGCTGGAAGAACAGCCAAACTTGCAGCAACAGGATTATTGGCTGGTTCTTTAATTTTAGGGGGAGTTCTAGGAGTAAACGCTCTTTCGGAAGACGAGAAGTACCAGACAAAGAAAACACAAATAAAAAGAGTACAAAAAAAATCTCGGAGAAATAAATCTAAACAGTTTGAATTATATGTTCCCGGAGAAGAATCAAAAGAATTACCGTTATATATTCCTTTATTAGGAGCAAGTGTACTTGCTGCTGGAGTTGGAACTTTAGTCTGGAGAAGAAAAAGAAAAGAAAACTTAATGAGAGAAGCTTATACCGAAGCATTAAGCGAAAAAGAACTGCAAGTGTTAGAAGCAGTAAAAAAACAATTTGGAGAACTACCTTTTGCAGTGGACACTTATTTTGGAGCTAGTCTCCAAAAAGAACAACCATTTTATTTGGCTAAAGGGGCAGTAATACTGAATCCGGAAAGATTAGATATTGTTCCCGAGTTGGTAGCTTTAAAGTATGTTTCTGAGATTAGAAAAGAATTGGAATTAGCTAATAATATTGCTGAGAATTATGCCGTTTTGAAAAGAGGTGAAGAAAGATGAGTAAAAAATTCGCTTTCAAACTTTCTGCGGTAGACTTAATCAGAAAACTTAGACACCGTTATGATCATCCCCTGGATTATTTAGATAATTTCGTTAGTCGTTTATACCAAGAAGGAGAAGAAATAGATCTCTCTTTGACTGACACTGAAATTAAAGTAGAATCACCAGCATCTATTGACGAATTATTTTTAGAGGAACTAGAACAAAATAGTATCTTAACAGTCGCTGCAGTTATCCCCCCAGTTTCAGAATACACTTCTGTTGAACTGCGTTCCGGAGAGAAAGTAATTGAAATTGGAGAAGATAGAAAAGTTAAAGTTGAAAAAGCAGAAAACCATTTTTCAGGCACCCAAATTATAATCAACAGGGAAAGAAATGGTCAAAGTGAAAAAGATCGAATTTTAGAATTGTATGACCATTCTGACTTAAAAGTTAAAGTTGATGGTGAAAAATTAAAATCTTCAGAAAATCATAACTTCAGTTTCAACAGAGACGGATTTAAAGGTACGCTTACCTATAATCCATTTCATGAAGGAGGATTACATTTTTTCCAGAATGGGCGTTATGTTTCAACTGAATCTTTAGTGCCAGGATTAGAATTACATCTTTATGAGCACGGATTTCAACCTACAATAACTAAATCTAGAATGATAACTCGGGGTCGAGGTAAAAAAGAACATCAGAAATTAGAAGAAAATATTCCGGAAATTCTTTTATCTTATCTTCAATCAGAAGCAGTAGTTTCTTTACGTCAAAAATCTGAAAGATCTTATCAAACAATCTTAAGAGCAATCCTTCCCGAATTTCATCAAGACGAAAAATTAAGAGCATATGTTAAAGAAAATATTAGTTTGGCTGAAAGAGAAGAAGGCTTGGTAAAATTATTAGAAAAAGAGGAAGAAAAAGAACTTAAAGGACCTAGCAAATGGTTAGTTGGAAGTGCGGTTGCCTTTCCTTTAGCAACTCTGGCTGCAGGAATTATTTTAAATTATCAGGTAGCCACAGGAAATAAAGAAGTTAATAACTCCTTGCCAAATAAACCAACTGTAACAAAAATAGCCACAGAAGGTAAAAATGAAAATTCAAGATTAAATTTTGTTCCTGGCGGATCATTCCAAACCAGAGAATCATTAATTATGACACTTAATTCACCTCCTAAAAATGGAAAGGGAGGATATCTTCGTACTAATACTGCCAATAGTTTAACTTGTAACTACCATTATTTTCCTTGGGCTAATGAAGAACCTTTAGATCAATTAATTGTCACTGGTTGTGATGTAAGAGTACCTGTAGAAATTATTCAAGAACTAAACAATCCTGGCTTAATTGAAAAAATATCTAGAGATGCTGGGGTCACTTCAACTTTTGATGCAAAATTAAAAGCAGTACAGAATTACATCCAAAGAAACTTTGAATATGATTCTTTAGACCCAAAACTGATTAGCCAAGATTCTACTTTGCTTGAAGCAATGTTAGCTGAGAAAAAAGCAGTTTGTAGAGAAGGTAATTCTTACGCAGCAATGTTGCTTCATGAATTGGGAGTTAAAGAAGGAGTAAGATCAGCCAGTGGATACTTTAATGGAATTGGCCATGTCTGGTTAGAAGTTAATCGCGGTACAAGAAATGATCCTTCCTGGGAGATATATGATTTCACCCCCGGAAAAATGAATCCAAACGTACTTGCTGGTTTAGATAAAAATATTTCTTCAGATCAAATCAGAAGAGGCCTGGAAGGAACCGCACAAGAACTTTGGAGAAATCCTACAGGAACAATTGTCAAAGGAGGAGAAGCAGAGATTAAAATGTTGTTTGAGAATCCAAAATTATATTTTGGTACTGCCGGTGGACAAATTGTTGGCTTTTCTCTTTTAGCTTTATTAGCAGCAGGGCTATATCTTGGAGGCGTAAAAGCATCAGCAACTGTAAGAGATAAGTTTTCTCGTGAAAAAAGTATTGAGAATACTTCACAATTTGGTTCCTATGAAAGAAGCTGTTTACAATTACGTGACATTTTAGGTTTAGAAAATGTTGAACCTACAAATGAAAATGATTTCATTTATGAAAGAAGAATACTTTCTGTTCCAAAACAATATTTGGATCAACACACAATAAGTAAGATTGCTTTAGCTGCTGTACCTCATTTAGGTTTAAGTGATAATAAGCAATTAAAACTTTATAGCAGTATTGTTGATGTTACGGGCAAGAATTGAGTAGATTATTCAAAAAGGTATTTTGCTGCTTCTGGAGTTTTTCCATACTGTTCTTGTAACCAATCATAAAAATAATCTGAGTTTTCAACTGGATTCGTTTGTGAAAATATTCCTAAATGTCCGTCTTCAGGATTACGAGTAAATCTCTCATGGACAGTAGAAATTATTCCTACTCTTATCGGTTCTCTACTAACAATTTCTTCACAAGTGATACCTTTATCGCTCGGTCCTTTAGATTCATAGATTAGCCCATAACCTATTAAAAGAATATCTAATCTTTCTCCAGTTTTAACGTCAAATTTCATTGGAGAAACGATTTTCTCAAGTGGGTTTATAAGTGTTTCGCAGAGAAACATTTAAAACAAATCAATGAATTCTCTTAACTATGAAACTAGTAGATATTCATTGTCATCTGAACCAGAAATTATTTGAGAAAGACCTAGATGATGTTATCAAAAGAGCGAAGAAAGTTGGAGTAAAAGCGATTATTGCTTCTGGAACTAATCCGCTTGCTAACAAAGAGATATTGAAGTTAGCTGAAAAAGACGAAATTATCAAAGCCAGTTTAGGAATTCATCCAATTGATGCTTTAGGATTATCTGAAGGAGAGACTGGCATCTCTAAACCGGAAGGAAAAATAGATTTAGAAAAAGAATTTGAATTTATTGAAAAGAATAAAGATAAAATTGTTGCCATTGGTGAAATTGGATTGGATTATTATTGGGATAAAGAACATCACGATGAACAGAAAGAAATTTTTAGAAAAGTTTTACAATTAGCTATCAAAATTAAAAAACCAGTAGTTATTCATACCTGGGCAGCAGAAGAAGATTGTTTAAATATTCTTGAAGAAGAGATCAATGGAAAAGTTCCGGTAGTATTACATTGTTTTGGGGGCAGAAAATCTTTAGTAACAAGAGCTATTGAATTAGGTTATTATTTTTCAGTTCCGCCATCAACTGTTAGAACTGGAAACTTTAACACAAAGATCAAAAAAATTCCAATTAAACAATTATTAACAGAAACAGATGCTCCTTGGCAAGGCCATCTTAAGGGAGAAAGAAACGAACCAGCTTATGTTTTAGAGACTGTGAAAAAGATCGCTGAGATTAAAGAGATTTCTGTAGAAGAAGCGGCTGAACAGATTTGGAAGAATTATGAACTGGTTTTTGGGAATTCTAAGTAAAAATATATTATTATAAAGGGGAGTGCATTATTGGTGTAGTAAATAAATCAATTACTAACCATAAAACAAAGAATAATGTGGGGAACAGTAAATACCATAGAAAGGTTTTATATTCTTTACTTTTTATAATAGAGATTATTACAAAAATATTACAACACAGATAAAATAGTATTCCTGCAAGAATAGGATCCATACTAGGAGAAAATATCGTTAACATATCTGAAAATCCTCCGGCTTGTTCTCCTTGAACAGCAAACTCTGACAATTGTGCAGAAAGTTTTTGCATTATTTTTAACGAAGTGATAATCATAATTAAAGAAAATCCAGGAGAAAAGATACCTAAAATTGCTCCAAACCGTTCCGTAGCATTTAACTTTTGTTTAAGATGATAAATAAAATAACCAATTCCTGTTCCAGATAAGATCATTAAAAAATATCCTATAATCATTCCAGTTGATGACATTAAAACAATTGTGGTTAATATCAAAGAAAGAAGACCAAGACCAGTCAACAAGGTAAATGCTATTGAGAATGGTGTTTCATGACTTTTTTCTTTCAATGAATCAAACGCTTCTTGGATATCTTTAGTTGAGTAATTCTGTTTAGTAAGAATTTTTGTTAAAGCTTTTTCAGAATGTCCCTGAGCTTCCTCTGATTTAATCCAATTTAATAATTCTGAGTTCACCATCTTTTATGAATTAGTAATATTTACTTGCTTTTAAATATTGTGATGATTCTGCTGCCACTGGTCAACATCGTTTGTCCAGTGCGAGAAGACTTCTAAACGAAAAATATTGTAGATAGAATCATTTCTGATGACCCACTCCCGCACTGGTCAGGTGTGGATAGGGAATATAAAGGAGTTGTTCTATTATATTTTTATGAGTCAGGAGATAACAGATATTAAGAGTAGGATTTATACGGTTCGTGGTAAAGAAGTAATGTTAGATAGTGATTTAGCAAAACTATATGATGTTTTAACAAGAAATTTAAATAAAGCCGTTAAAAGGAATATCAAAAGGTTTCCTAAGGAATTTATGTTTCAATTAACAAAAGATGAGTTCAGCAACTTGGAATTCCATTTTGGAATATCAAGTAATGATTCTCTAAGGTTCCAAAATGGAACCTTAAAAAAAGGAAGAGGTAAGCATAGAAAATATCTGCCTTTTGTGTTTACTGAACAGGGAGTAGCGATGCTTTCAAGTGTTTTAAGAAGCAAGACAGCCATAAAAGTTAGCATACAAATAATAGATGCATTCATTGCCATGAGAAGATTTCTATTAAATAATGCTCAAGTCTTCCAAAGATTAGATCGTGTTGAGCTTAAACAAATTGAACATGATAAAAAATTTGAACATATTTTTAATGCAATTGAAAATAAAAGCATTAAACCTTCAAAAGGAATTTTCTTTGAAGGACAAATCTTTGATGCTTACAAATTCGTTTCAAGTTTGATTAGAAACGCAAAGAAAGAAATTATCTTAATTGACAACTATATTGATGAATCCACCTTAATTTTGTTCTCTAAAAGTAATGCTAAAATAACAATATATACTAAACTTACTGATAAATCAAGATTAGATATAGAAAAGTATAAACACCAATACAACAATGTCAAGATTAAAGAATTCAATAAATCACATGACCGCTTCTTAATTATTGATAAAGTAATTTATCACTTTGGGGCTTCACTAAAAGATCTTGGTAAAAAGTGGTTTGCTTTTTCTAAGTTTGAAAATGATTTAGGAATCTTAAGAAAATTGGAGGGATTATTATGAAAAAAATAAAATTGTTTAGGAAAGGAAGATTTGTGGGATTAGTTAAAGAAGATTTTCATCAGGAAAAAATTAAAATGAACTGGAACGATTTAGAATTAACTACAATAAACTAAAAGTATTAACTTTGGGAATTTCTTCATCACAGAAAGGACAAGTTCTAGGCTTCTTTCGAAACGGATCATATTTGAAAGCGTATTTACATCCTCGGCAAGTACATTCAATATGGTTGGTACCAGGAATTTTTTTGAATTGAGGTTTCTCTTTTTCTTTCATTCGCTGATGTTTTTCTAAATAATCATCTTCGATATCCCAACCAGGCGGTTTTGGAGGCTTTTCCAGCTGAGCTTTCTCTTTTTCCTGTTGCATCTGTGTCTTGCCACGAAAACAGTCTGGACAAACCATCATTCTCAGCTTATAATGTAACTTAAATTGTTCAGAAGGAACTTCTTTATTACAATTTCTGCATTTAGCTTTAATGATCATGATATAGTAAAAGAAAAATTAGTTGTTTTTATAGATTTTGGTTGTTGAGAAGATATAAAATATCTTTGAAACACTAGAAAAGTTGTTTTATAACTTTTCTCTTTGTTGAGAAGATATGAATAAAAATCAAACAACTTTAACATCCTTAACTGATTTCACTTTTTCTTTGAGATACTTAGCTTTTAACAAATTCTTGACAAATTTCTCCAATTCAGGGAATTCAACTTTATCTTTAGAAAAAATTCTACCACTTTTCTCAAAGGTATCTTTATTTTTCTTCTTAAACGCTTTAACTGCAGCTTCCATTTTCAATGGTGGACCTGGTCGATCTTCAACATCAGGCAGACGCATTTGTTTTAAAGTAAAATAAAATACAGCTTTCTTTTTATGGTCCCAATCCCAGCCAAACTTTTTTACTTCAAACTTAACTAATTCTCTTTTAAGAAAATTGAAAGCTTTTAGTAACCTCATTCCAATAACATCTTCTTTACCAGATAAAGGTTCAAGAGTAATGAAAACCAAGTTACGTTTTGTTTTCTTATTTAATTTAACAAAACTAATTTCTTTCTTTTCAAAAAAATCTTGGTTGGGCTTATCTAAATAATCACGAGCAACTTTCTTTAATAACATAAATTTTTCTTTTGAGAGAGCTGCTGCTGCATTTCTGGATTTGTCAACGGGATCAATAACAATCAAAGGCGATTGTAATTTAGACCTATTTAATTCAAAGAAAACATCTTTACCTTTGTAATAATTTTCTGGATCAACAACTTGATCTAAACGCATACTAATGATTGCTTTTAAAAATTTATTGAAGGAACCAAAATTTGCTATTAAAATTTCTAAAACATAACCAGAAAAGCCAGAGATATAAGATTCTGCCCCGTACAATTTATTTGCCCGACAAAATTGTTTAGCTAATCTGATATCATCTTTTAATTTTTTTGTATGTTTATTTACCCACACTGCATGTAACGGAGAGATATCTGTAATGTTAAGAGCTTTTTCTGATTTTGTAATTTTTATGATTGGAACAACTTCAAAATTATATTTTTCATAAACTAATTGAAAATAATCTCTACTGCCATGCACATTGTTAAGTTTGATTTTTGGAAAAGCTTTTTTTAACGAATCTTTTAACAAATCTGAAAGTTCGGCAGATTGTTCTTTATATTTCTTGAAATCATACTGCACAAAAATATCAATATCATGATTTCCAGATAACCAAGTATCTTTCGCTCCACTACCGCCAAGAATAGCTTTTGCATCTTTAAGTTTAGAATCAAGTTTCTTAATGAAAGCACTAACTACTTTCTTGACTTTAGCTTGTTCTTTAGTACTGGGCTTGATTACTTTAAGTACTTCTTGCATAGGTTTAGGAATGTTTGTGATTATATTAATGTTTTTGTTTCAAATCTTCTTAAATTCTTTTTCTAATAACTTTTCTTCTTTTTCCAAGAGATGTAATTCTTTAATTAAGAATTTCTTAATCGGACGCTTGAAAATAAGTAATAATAATAACAAACTAACTACAACCGTAATCAGAATCATGGTAACACTTACTTCTCCCGCAGCTAATTCTGAACCAAAGTAAGTTAAGATAACCATCTGTAGAATAAAACCAAAAGTAGAAACCCAATTGAAATCTCTTAATCTAATTGAAGTTAAACCAGCCATAAAGCTAACTAAATCGTTTGGAAAAATGGGGGCAATTCTAGCTAGAAACAAAGCCCACTTCTTTTTCTGTTTAAAGAAGATATGAAAATGGACCATTTCTTTCTTACCAAACAATTTCAAAGCAAGTTCTTTACCATACTTTCGGCCAACAACAAAAATAATCATTGAACCAAAGAAAGCACCAATTAAACTGTAAACTAAACCTAAAACAGGTCCGAAAACAAAACCGGCCACAATAGTAGTTATTTGTGATGGAATAATAGAAATTGTAGTTTGGAAAGTTTGTAAAAGAATTATTGCTATCGGGGCAAGAATTCCAAAGCTAAGGATTAACGATTTTAATAGTTCCGGATTGGCCAAATAATATTGTACAGCTTTTGATTCTGTGATTAAATAATAAAGTAAAATAGCTAAAATTAAAAATAATAAATACTTTAATTTATGATGCCCCTTTTTGATCATACTATTAGTAAACAGCGTTGATTTATAAATTTTGTTTTAGAAAGGTTTAATTACAACTAAACATTTCTTTTGTTTATGAAACTTAAATTAAACTATTCAGTAAAGTTTTATTGGGGAGCAATATTAATAATTGCTAGTTTCATTTTAGGATTACTTACAAAATTGTTTTTTTTCTATCCCACTGTAAGTTATAATACAAGAATATCGATGGCAGTTATTTATATTATCTCTTGGCCAATGTTATTTTTAGGAGTATATTGGATGGGGAAAGATTATGCAGAAAGTTTACAGAAATATTTGCGTTATAAGTTCTATCACAAACAGATGAAAAAAGGAACAAAAAAAGCTTATCACGCAACTAAAACAAAAACACAGAAAGTTAGGGCTAAAGCTAAAGAAAGAACAACAAAAATAAGAGCTAGAGCAAAAAAAGAATCAAACAAATTTAAAGAAAGAACCAACGTAAGAAAAAATCAAATTAAAAGTAAGTTTAAAAGAAAAAGTTAAGGTGAATAAGTTATTCTTTCTACTTCATCACGATAAGCTTCATTAGCCTCTTTTCCAGAGATCCAATCATTTCTATTAATATCAGCAAACCTACATGCTTTAATTAAAACTTCATCAGGGAAATCAATTAAATCAAAAGTTCCTGAAACATAAATTCTTGCCCCTTCACCTTTCATTTCCGGTTTACTATCCTGATTGTAAAGTGCTGTAAGATTAAGTAAAGGTCTTAAAGCCGAACCTTTACATTTATATCCGCCAGGAAGATTAAAAACTAATCCTGTTCTAATTGAAGGTTCATAATCATCAGGGATAGTATGTTTTTGAACTGCTGGAGAACAACCTACCATCAATGCTAAAGTTACTGGTGCAAGAGATTTTTTAACAGTATCAACCACTTTTTCTAACATAATTAAAAGAACAAATAATTTCTTTTTAAAGATTTATATTTTAGAGAAGACAGTTTATTTAAAAAAAATGAAAAAAAGGAAATAATTATTTCCTTCGTTTCTTCTTAGCTGGTTTTGGAGCACAAGCACCAGAATCACAGTTAGGGTGGAATAACATAGCTACTCCTCCAACTACAACTAATACTGCTAACCAAGAAATCCAACCATCAATTCCTAACCACTGCGGCCAGACGAAAGCGTTTAATAGTAATAACGCTCCAAAAACGATTTTCTTAGTTCCATGACATTTCAAATTATCACAACATCCATGCATAGTAATCACCTCTTTTGCTAGAATTAAAGTTTTAGGGTATTTAAATCTTACTAAAACAAACACCATCTTTAGAAGACAATAAAATATATATACCCCATATCTGAAATGAAGCGTTCATGAAAAAATTAACAGACATTGTTAAGGGTTGTAAAAAATATTGGCAATTAGGTAAAGATCGAGGAGAACTTGCCCGTAAAAAGAAAGGTCACGATGGTTATTTCTCAAGACACATTAATAGAAAGATATCTGCCCCTATCGCTGCTTTACTATATGAAGCCAATTCTAATATTAATCCAAATTCAATTACTGTAGTATCTTCAGCAATTGGAGTAGTTGGTGCAGGGGCATTGATTCTTAGTGGCGGAGATCCAGCATATGCAATCATCGGAGCATCATTAGTTCAGACATCAAGTATTGCTGACGGAATTGATGGTGATTATTCTCGTTATTTACCAAAAGAAAAACGTAGTGATCAAGAAAGAGAATTTGGAGGTCATCTAGATACAATGTTTGATAGAGTTGTTGATAGTACTGCAATTTATGGAGCAGGAGAATATCTTGATGCCGTATTCCCTGGAAATAATTGGGCCAAACCGCTTAGTTATACAATGATGTTTCTCTCACAATTATCACCATTTTCTGGCCATCATGTCAAAGAAGTTTATAATAAATTCAAAAAAAAAGGAATTAAAAAAAGTAAAGCGATTAAGTACATGCCTGCTGCCAGAGATTATAGAATCTTTGCATTATTTTGTGGTGGTGTGGGAGAAGGAATCAGTTATTTTGTTCCAGAAATGCAAGGCATCCCCATGACTGCAGCATTAACGGTATCAACAATTACACATTCAGTAAAAATAATTGATAGAAGTCTAATTCTTAAAAAAGATCTTTATAATATTCCAAAAAAGAAATAATTCTTATCGCCATTCACTATGGCCAAACTGAACTAATAAATCGAAATCTTTGACATTAGGAACATCACAAGAACCATAACAAGAACCTGCCCAAAATGTTAATTTTACGTTAGGATATTTTTCTTGAACTAATTCCTGAATTTCATTTGCTTTTGGTTTCAATCCGTCTGGAAGTTGAATAAGAACTGTTTCCGCTTTACTCTTAGCAATAGCAGAATTTAATTTATCTAACTCTAAATTTAAAGTAAAATCAATCGTCGTCATCTTCTCTACGAATAACTTTAACAGCGTCCATTTTAACAGTTATTGGAATCGGAACAGCAGCTTCTAATAACTCAACAACAATTTCTTCTTTCTGCTTATTAATTCTGATAACTTTTGCATTCTCACGTTTAAATGGTCCGGAAATAACTTCAACAATATCGTTTTTCTTAACATTCATCTCAACTTTAACTTGTTCAAGCATATGTTCAATTTCAGGATAAGGAATTTCATGTGGCAAAGTACCTCGAGCATAAGGAACGCCCTGTAAAGCCAAATCTAAAGCATCTTTAGAACTTGTTTCAGCAAAAACATAGCCACGCATACCATGTGGTCTAATAAGAGAAAAAACCTCTTGACTTGGATCTCTTTGTAGTTTTGAAATAAAGAAGTCTATTACTTGATCTTCTCTATTAGCTGAAGTTCTAATTGCAAATATTTTTGTTTCTGTTGCCATTTTCAAAATAATAGTTGTCTAATCAGGAAGATTACAAACCCAAGAGCACCAATAATTGCGATACCAATTCCAGTGATTTTAACACTAGTAGCAAATTCTTCTTTACCGGGCTTTTTAGTAATTCTCAAAACTCGAACAGTTTCCTTCCAGAAACGTCTTAGTTTATTTGGTTTAAAGTTTACTTCCTGCATTATTTAGGTTAAACTAGCTGTTTGCTTTATAAAATTTACTGTTTTTTATTAAGAATCCTACTTCATGAAATCAATCCCAAGCTCATGTTCAAAAGATTCTTTCTGATTAGAGAAATATTGATTTTCAGTACCAAAAATTTGTTCAGAGCTCACTCCAGTAACAATTAACATTGTTCTTACTGTTTTTTCAAGATCTTTATAGATCTGCGCACCCCAAATGATTTTAGCTTTAGGATCAAGACTTTCAGCGATAGTTTCCACAATCTTTCTTGATTCTTCCAGAGTTAAACTTTCACCACCAGAAATGTTAATCAAAGCGCCAGTAGCATTAGAAATATCAACGTCAATCAGAGGGTTAGCTAAAGCTTTCTGTACAGATTCTTCTGCACGATTATCTGAATCAGATTCGCCAACACCAATCAAAGCAACTCCACCCTGACCCATAATCGCTTTCACGTCAGCAAAGTCAAGATTAACTAGGCCTGCTTTGGTTACCAATTCGGCAATTCCTTTCACAGCATTTGTTAAAATTTCATCAGCAACTTTAAATGCAGTTTGTAATGGTAAATTAGGAGCTAATTCTAATAACTTTTCGTTTGGAATAACAATCAAAGTATTAATATTTTGTTCTAACTTTTCTAAACCAATAAGTGCATTTTCATGTCGGTGAGAACCTTCCATCATGAAAGGCATTGTAACGATAGCCACACTTAAGATCCCTAATTTCTTAGCTAAGTAAGCCATAAAAGGAGCACTACCAGTTCCTGTTCCCCCTCCTAATCCACAGGTAATAAAAACCATATCTGCACCAGTCATTAGTTTCTTTAATTCTTGTTCATTCTCTTTAGCAGCTTCTTCACCAATTTTAGGATTTGAACCTGCACCAATACCGCCGGTTAATTCTTTTCCAATCAGCAATTTCTTAGCCGCAGTAGTGTATAATAAATCTTGAGCATCAGTGTTGATAGCAATAGTTTCTACTCCTTTGACGCCAACTTCAGAAATTCTATTAATAGTATTATTTCCACCGCCACCACAGCCGATAACTTTAATTCTGGTTTTCTGTGCAGCAAGAAGTTTTTCTAACTCTGCATCGATATCAGCATTAGCTCTCTTATGAGAAATCTCTTCTGAGTGTACAGAAACAGGAGCTGGTTTCGGTTCTGCTCTTACCGGCTCTGTTGGTGTTGGACTATTATAAGTATCTTGATTATCGTATTCCATTTTAAAATTACCCTCATCCCTTTTTTAATATAATCTCATAAAAGAACTAATTTATAAATATTATTATCCTCAAAAACTACTAATGAGGTTGTTAGGTGTAGTTTTTGGGATCCCAAAAATTTATTTTGATAAATTTTTCAGGATGCTGTGAAAGTGAGAATAAAAAATAATTAATTATTATCGTTAGTTTCTGCTGCTTTCTCTTCTACTACTTTCTCAACAGATTCCTTCTTCTCAGCAACAAAGTTAACTTCTTTCAACTTAGTTAAATCAGCCAATTTCTTACCAATAACTCCCGTAAACTGTTCAGGAAGTTGCATAGGCAGTTTAATCTCTGCTTTATCTTCATTAACAGTAACATTAATCTTATCTTTTGGCATTCGCATCGAAGTACTTAAGAAAGTAATAATTTGTTCTTTAGGATCAGTTATCTTCTTATTAACTTTAACAAGATAAACAACTTCTTTACCGGCCAAAGGATGATTGAAGTTTACAATTACTCTACCACCAGAAACTCTAGTAATAGTTCCAGTCTCACCATCAGCTTCAATTTGTAAGCCTGGTTGAGGTTGCATATTATGTTCTTTGAATGCAGAGATTGGCATAATTTTCATCTTTTTAATATCACGTTTACCGAAAGCTTCTTCGGCAGATAATTTAACTTCAAATTCTTTTCCAAGTTCTTGATCAATAAGATTCTTGTCCAAACCAGGCAAGATCTGATTTTCGCCAACACAAATAGTAGCGGGAGCAAACTTCATTTTCTCTTTAAAGAAACCGTTTTCTTTAGCAACTTTTTCTTCAGTAGTATCAAATACAGAACCGTCTTCTAATTTACCAGTATAATCTAATTCAATGAAATCATTTTCTTTTATTTTTTCAGTCATTTTCTTCCCTCAATAAACTTAATTATTTTCTCAGCAACTTCTTCTGCTGGAATATTAGTTGTATCAACAACCAAATCATAATTGTCATGGTCATAATAGTTCTGATTATAATAATCCTGATATCTTTTAATCTCAGATTCTCTTCTGTTTTTAATATTTTCTAAAGTTGCGTTTAAGTCTGTATTATATTTTTCATCAGTTCGACCTTCTTTAAAGATTCTTTTAGCCGCTTCTTCATCATTTACATCCAAAAAGATTTTAATTGAATCGGGAATGAAATGCCAGCCCAATCTCGCATCAATAATGAAATTGTCTTCATCTTTTCCTAACTGAATTTGATAGTTGTCTAATTCTTTGTCTATAGAACGGTCGGTTTCTGCTAACTTACTTAATTCAAGAAGAGTTATTCCTCGTTTAGCAGCAATCTCACGCATAAAGTCGCCAGTAGAATAATGTTTAAGATTGAACTTTTCTACTAGAATCTTAGCGACAGTACTTTTACCTGAACCTAATGCTCCGGAGATTGTAATTATCATTTTAGTTAGAATATTGTAAGGTTATATAAAAATGTTTATCTTATCTTTTCATAATCACTATCTTTTAAATCAGAAAAATAATTCTTCGCCCATTCCTTAATCCAAAAAGTAGTGGCTTTAGTCAAACCCCATTGTTTAAATCTACGCATGGAAGTAGTTACATTAGTATCAAGACATTTAAAATTTTTATTAGTATGACGTTTCAAATTAATAATCAATTTTCGATGTTCTTTTACAATAATTTCTGGATAACCTTTAACGGCATTAAAATCGTCTTTTCTACAAATCAAAGCACCACTACAACCATGATACAAATTAGTTGAATGATATAAATTCTTGAACCCCATTGCAAATTTAAATTTAAACTTTTTTTCTTCAGGTTGAACTTTTGTTGTTGCTACAACATGTTTTTCTGTAAAATTATCTTTAATCTTTTGTAAAGAATCTTCTTCTAATGTAGTATCTGCATCTAAGAACAAAAGAATTTCTCCGTAAGCAAATTTTGCCCCAAAATTTCTGGCTTTAGAAACGTTTGCTTCTGTGACCGAAAAATGTTTTAGTTTATCATTAGTTCTTTTGTTAACAATCTCTTCAGTACTATCGGTACAACCATTACTAACCACGATTGCTTCATAATTCTGATATGTTTGCTGTTTAATAGAATGAAGAGTCTTCTTAATGTAGTTCTCTTCGTTATGTGCAGGAATAATTATAGATATCTTCGGGTCCATTCTTCTTTTTTGATACTAGTAACTGATTGCT
>JABJOX010000065.1 GCA_018664115.1 Candidatus Woesearchaeota archaeon | reverse complement strand
ATTAGATCTTTCAGGATGATCTTCATTAAATAAACTTGATTTACCTTTAAAACCTAACTTATTTTCTTCTTCAATTGAAATAATATAAGAAGGAGCAGTGATTTCTTTATCTCCAACAACAATATGTCGGTGAGTAATAAATTGTCTTGATTGGTTAATTGTTCGTGCTAAACCTTTTCTAAAAACAACACTTTGTAATCTTCTTTCAAGAACATCTTTTGATTCTAAACTTAAAACGCTATCCAATTCTGCTCCAGGAGATATTAAACCTAACTTTTCTAGTTTATCCATCATCTGTTTCTTTTCTCTTTTACCTTGAACAGTTTCATTAGCGATTAATGTTTTAGCAATATCTTTATATTTTTTTAAGAATGAATCGAAAATTAATAGTTCTCTCCTGTTTCTTAATCCGTACTCTTTTCTCAAGATTTTATTCTTGTCAATCTCTGTTTTATTCCAAGGATGTACAGGAGTTGAGTACTTTTTCTTTAATTTTTTTGGATCGCCCATTATATATTACCTATTTCTTTTTAGCTGGTGCATTACTTTTCTTCTTTACACCAACAACTTTACCTTTAGACCTTCTGAAATTTGATCTTGTTTTCTGACCACGGACAGGAAGACCTTTCTGATGTCTCATTCCACGTAAAGTTTTTGTTTTCTTTAATCTTTTTAGATCGTTATCTTTGACAAAATTTAATGTGCCAGTTAAAATATGTTTATCAAGTCCAGTATCATAATCTTTTCTTCTATTAGACATCCAAACAGGAATTCCGTTACTTAATGGTTCACTAACAACTTTATTTAATGATTCAATTTCTTGATCACTCATATTTCCAGCTTTATCAGTTTTCTTAACTTTTGCAAGAACACAAAGTGCATCGGACAAATTAATACCCACGCCTTTAATTTTAGTTAAAGCGAATCTGATTTGTTTTTCACCTGGAACGTCAACATTAGCAATTCTAACTATGTGTTTGTAATTATCAGGAAGCTTTTGTTCAACTTTCTTTTCAGCTGGTCTTTGTCTCTGCTTTTGTTCAACTGGTTTTTGTGGTTCTGCCATTTTTATTATATATAGTCAGTCTTAGAATTCACACTTAATAGTCCTATACGCGTGAACTCGGACTTGATTTATAGTTAATTCAGTGGGTTGTTTATAAAGGTTTTGGTTGATTTTCTTTTTCTTCTTTACTTTTATTTTCCACTTCATTTTCTTTACTATTCTTATCATCTTCATCTACTTTCTTTCTTTTACTCTCTTTATCATCTTTCTTACTACTTTTATCGTTCTCTCTATCTCTCAACCATCGCTTCCATCTCAGAATAGTATAATTAGTAGGATTCTTTAGTCTGCCACACAAAGCGTCTGGATGGCACACACCAAGATCTTTATAATAAGCATCATTACTACAATTTGGAGGAAGTTTAGCTCCTGGAACAAAAGTTTTCATTTGAGTGATGATATAATTGTCACGTAACGGATCGCGATTCTTTTCTCGATTCCATTTCAATAAATATGATTCAATTTCCTTCTTTTCCCAGCCAATTTTACCCAAGAAGTTAGATAAAATGAATATTGCTCGTTTCTTACCGTCCTCTAATCCATTTGTTAAGATTTGTTTAATACATGGTGGAAAGAAATCTTCTTGAATCGGACTTTCAATTTTTACTTCTTCGAATTTCATCTCTTGACCATAATCTCGGTCTTCTTCAATCTTAACTTCGAAATCAAGAGCATTCAACAATAATCTTCTCCCACTTTCTCCAGAAATATTTCTGTCCATAAATTTTATATCAGAAATGGTTACTGTATTTGGATGAGCCATTTTTTTCTCGAACTGCATTACTTTATCTGGATCAATTGGTAATGAAACCAAGCCAGACTTTTCGTGCAACGAATAAGGCATTCTAAACAAATGCCGTGATGAAATTAAAATTGTATCAACTTCAATAATAGATAGAGGATCAAAGATTGAATTGTATTCGTTAGAACCGCAGGGACATAAAGATTTTGTATGTTCCATTTTATTCATTAAAATATTACATTTTTCGCATTTAAGAAAATTCTGATCGCCAACAATTTTTTGGTCACATCTTGGACAAATGAATTCAATTATTTCTTTTTTAGCTTCTTTGATTTCCTTTTTACATTTTGTACAAATATTAATTAAAAATTTTTGTTCGCCAAACTTTTCTTTCAGTTCAGATAATGTAAAAGCATAATCATTATCAAAAAAGATTTTATTTTCTTTGACTTGAACATAACGGGTAGTGATGATGTTTAACAGATACTGAGCAATTTTCTTTGGCCCTTCCGGAAAAATGTCTTTAGTTTTCTTATCAGCAACTTCTTTTGGAAACACTTCAAACGGAACACCGATATGGAAACCTTTATTTCCAGAAAATTTACAGGATATTTCTTTAATTCCGTTATCTTTCAAAGCTTTAATGAACAGATGAGTTGTTAATTTAGAAATTTCCCAGTCTGGACAATCGATATCTAAAACTAAATCCCAACCAATTCTCATTTCATCTAATTCCTTTCTGCTCATATTACTGCTAATTGACAAAGGATTATCCCAGAGTTCCTCGCTACCATGAAAAGATGTTACCCCTTTCAGAGCTAGCTCTAATACTTCTTGAGGATACATGATCATATCTGGACGTTTACCGAAACCATCGCCATATCGCACGCCAATCTCTTTATTGAGAGCATGTTCTACCATTGCCTGCTGGATATCTTTTCTTTTATAGAATCTAATACAAACCCCTTTGTCTACCATTATAATGCTTGAGATGGAGGTAGTTTAAATTATTTTTGTAAATGAAAAAAAACAAAAGATTTATATGTTACTCTTAAGTTACAAAGTATTATGGTAGATAAAAGTAAAAACTTAAGAGAAATTGTAAAAGATACAGTTGGTTTTGGAGTTATTATGTATCCAGCTTATGCAGGAATAACTGCATTGCTTCATTCAGAACCTTTTTTAGAGAAATTAACAGATGAAAATGTTGTTTATTTTACTGTTAGTTTTTTGGGCGGAAGAGCTCTTTATGATATTGGTAAAAAATTTTATCAATCAAGACGAGAAAAAGATCTATTCTCAGATTAAAGAATTTCTGAATAACTTGTTACCAGATGCAACAATTGAGTTAGTTAGAGAAAATGTAGCAAACCCAGTATTATCAAAACTTAAAGTAAATATAGAAGACAGATATACAATATAAATTATTTCTTATTCTTTTAAAAAACAAACAGACCAGTAGATTTACTACTAACTCGGAATTACAATCCAAAAGATTTAAATATTAATCATGGTGTAAAATTTAATATGGTACAAAAAACATTAGATCAACTGTTAATATCATTACCAGAAGTAAAAGCGGGAAAGGGTATTTGGCAGAATCCATTTCATGAATTTGATGTTTATGATCATTCACTTGATTTTGTAAAACATATTAAAGATTTGACTGATGACTTAAATTTAATTGTAGCAGGATATTTGCACGACATTGGCAAACCCGTTTGTAAAATACCAACATATAAAGATGGTGTTCTTCAAGAGAAAGAACCGGGTAAACCATATCATAGATTTAAAAATCATGAACATGTAGGAGCAAATATGGTAAGAGAAATGAATTCTAATATTTTTTTACAATATGGATTAGATAAAATTAAAATTGCTGATTTAGTTGAATGCCACTTTATTCCAATGAAGAATATTAGGGAAATGAGGAAAACTACAACTTTTGATAATTTCATGGAGAAATATAATGCATTAGAACGAGAATTTGATGGTTGTAATGTATCAAGAAAAGAGATTATGACTATGTTTTTAGCAGATAAACTTGCTCAAGGAAAAGGTTGTACAGACAAACATGAATTATTTGCTATTAGAAATGCAGTTTTGGGCAAAGATGTATTTTTAAAAGAAATATATAATTTACAGCAAAAAGAATACCATACAATATAACTAAAATTTATAACAAAATAATTAGAATTTACAATCCTTTTACTTCACTCTCAAACTCTTTAGCTTTCTTTTTCAGAGATGCAAGAGCAGATTTCAAAGCTTTTCGAGGTTCAACGCCCTTTGTTTCAATATGAAACTTAGGAATTCCAACCAATGGATGATCGATTTTGTAAGTAACAAGTTCTACACCTTTAGTGTCTTGTAATTCTTTCTTAAGAACATTACAAAAAGTGTGTGTTTCTCCTTTCAATTCAAATACAAGTTTAGTTTTACTTTCTTCGATAACGTTAAATTCCATTTTAAGTTAATATTATGTGTTTGGTTTATAAATAT
>JABJOX010000026.1 GCA_018664115.1 Candidatus Woesearchaeota archaeon | reverse complement strand
TTTTACATGATAATGAAGAAATTTGTACGGATAAAGCTTTAGTGATTGAAGAGATTAATGATTGTTAGGATTCTAATTAGCTACATTTGAAATAGAAAAAATTTGTATACTGCGTGCCGGCACGTAGATTTTGTGAGCAGCGCCAAAGGAGGCACATGGGGTGAGTCGTAGACGAGACCCATAATCGTGCCGTGCCCTGCTCACAAAATGTGCCTCTTGCAGGCAGTATACAAAATGACGCTATTCATAATGAAGCTATAACAACCTAAACATTTTTAAGAGATAAAACAATTCTTTCTAAAGATGGACATTGAAATTGATCTTACCAAATCTGTAGATGAAAACGCAGGGAACTACTTTAACCTAGCTAAGAAAGCAAAGAAGAAATTAGCGGGAGCTAAAGAAGCGGTAGAAATGAGTAAAAAGAAGTTAGAAAAATTACAGCAAGAAGAAGATAAGTTTATGGAAAGAGAAATCAAGAAATTAGAGAAGAAAGAACGGAAAAAAGAATGGTACGAAAAGTTTCACTGGTTCATTTCTTCAGAAGATTTTCTTTGCATTGGTGGGAAAGATGCTACTTCCAATGAAATTGTGATTAAGAAACATACAGATAAAGATGATTTAGTATTTCATACTGATATGGCAGGTTCGCCATTTTTTGTGATTAAAAACGGACAAGAAGCTACTGAAATTACCATTGAAGAAACAGCCCAAGCAGTAGGAGTTTATTCGAAGGCATGGAAGCTAGGCCACACTACGGCAGACGTGTTTTACGTTAAACCGGAACAAGTAAGTAAAGAAGCGCAATCTGGTGAATACATGAGCAAAGGCAGTTTTATGGTTCGAGGAAAAACAACTTATTTGCATCCAAAATTAGAGTATGCCATCGGATTATTGAATGATGAGATTATTGGTGGTCCTGTAACTGCGATTAAAAAGAAAACTAAAAATTTTGTTAAAGTTATTTCGGGGAAAATGAAGAAATCCTCTTTAGCTAAAAAAATCAGGTCTAAACTTAAAGGCGGTGATTTAGATGATATTATCAAGTTCTTGCCAGCAGGCGGGGCAGAAATTAAGAAGTAACTACTTTCTAGGGAAAAACTTATATATGATTGACGTTAATAGTATTTTATGGCTATTGAAGAGAGATTAAATATTGAAGATCATTTTCTTAAATTAATTGATAATGTCGAGACCTGCTTTTCTAGAATGGACAAAGAAAGATATAGTTGGGTAAAAATCGAAGATGAATTAGGCCAAGTTTATAACAATCTATCTGAATCAGTTCAAGAAAAATATGGGGAATCTTATCTTAATGCAATGTCATTAATAGAATCAGCGAAAGATTTTAAACATGAAAAATGAAAACTTATAAATTATTGTTAATTGGAGCAACAGCATTAGTGGGATTAGGACTTGCTGGAAAACACGTATATGATAGTGGAATCCAGAGTGGTCTTGAAAAAGGAATTCAAGATGGAAGAACCCAGATGAAAACTGCGGTAATTGGCGACTTACGTGAACGAGTTGATGGATTAAAAAGAGATATAAACCATGAGGAACATTATACTACAAACCCTTCTGAATTAGAAATTAAAACATTACAAGCAGTAGAATCTGAGTTGTATGATTTATGGGACCAGCTACAATCTGCAAGTAATGATTATTTAATTACTAGATATTCAAAATTAGAAAAATCAGAATAAAGTTAATTCTTATGAGAACATACATCTTCTCTATAATATCCATTAAACCACTACAATATATTTAAGATAGAGAACAACTCTTAGAAAGATGGAAACTGTTCTGAGGGAGTTAGAGTTTAACCAATGGGTACTACGGATT
Source organism: Candidatus Woesearchaeota archaeon (assembly GCA_018664115.1). GTDB lineage: Archaea > Nanobdellota > Nanobdellia > Woesearchaeales > GW2011-AR9 > JABJOX01. The sequence continues at coordinate 4,759 of JABJOX010000026.1, read as the reverse complement.
AATCTTAAAGACTTAGGTGGATTCTGGATTAAAAATTATTTACACACTTCTCCAACATTAGCATTTCAACCAGAAGAAAGAGATAAAATTGAAAATATTGTTGAAAAAATTGATCAAAGTCCCCACTTAAAAAAACTTAAACGTAGAGTTGTAGGTAATAAATATCCAGTATTACAAATAGATGTTCCGATCAGACAGATGGGCCCACGACATTACTCATTAACACAATTAAAGAATCATTTTGTCTGGGCAAAATTAGATGAAGAGGAAAATCAAAATAAAGATTACAAAAATAAAGGACAAAGATTGTTTGATTATTTGATAAATGATGATGAAGCACAAGAAGCAATCAAGAAAACTGTAGATAAAAGAGGTTATGTTTTAGAGATTGATGATTTGAAAAAAATGCTTTTTAACAGTTCAAAGATGAAAGAACTGCCAAGATACAAACGAACAATTCACCAAAATACAATTGAAGATGTGCTTTCATTTCTAGAATTAGGTCACCCATTAAGATCAAGAGTAAAAAAAGATGAAACGATTAAAGTTAACATTCCCAGTCCGTTACCAAACGAATTTATCAAAGGTCATTACGTTGAATGTGCAGAAATGAATATTGCTCCTGAAGGGAGTATCGTTGAAATTGTTAACGAAGATTTAATTTCAATTTTAAGATACAGAAAAAGAGTTAACAAGTTGGTTAGGTCTTATGAGAATGAAATTATTAATTATTTAGAATTTAAAGAAAGAAAAGTTACTAAGAGTAATATTTCCCGAGTTAGAAATGATTTGGAAAGAATGTTAATGGAAAATGATCAGGAAGAAGATTTAACAATTAAAACTATTGGAGGAGAATTAACTCCTGAGGTCATAGTTGCAAGAAAGAAGTTGTTTGAGGGGATGGGACGTTTAACTGCACGAGGTAAAGAAATTGGTGGTTGTGAAGTAGGACCAAATTATGAACATCAACGGGTGGACCTTAAGTTTGAAAAAGATGTTTCTCGATATATTAAGTTTAAACGAATGCGTAATGAGAAAGAGATAAAAAAAGAAACGATGTTTATTGTTGACTGGGAAAACTTTGAGTTTGGTACAGAACATGCCGGCACGGTCCAAGGAGCAATGTGCTGGATGAAAAATATAAATGAAGTTTTTGATCGGAAAATAAAGTCTCGAGGCAGAGTAAGAAAAGATAGGTTTACTGAAACTGTGATTGAAGATGGTTACCTTTTTGTAGAGAAAATTATTTCAGATACGGCAAATGAAATTAATCGTAGTGGTGCTTCAATTATGGTTGCTTATAATGCTTCTTACGATTTCTTAGAACCAAGAAAGTATGGTAAATTTGAAATTGGTAGTCTGAACAGAGAACCGAGAAAGGTTTCTACTGTGCCTTTCTTTGAACGGGTAAAAATTCATGCTCGACATGTTTTAGATCCGTTAAGAGCGGCAAAGGCGCAGTATGGAGAGATATTACCTAACTGTAAGTTGGTTACAATTTCAAGCAAACTTAGTGAAGAAGAAAATTTTGGTTTAGAAGAAGATGAACTGGGAAAGATTATTAATTATCGACATGGCAGAGAGATGGAAATTGGTCGTCGGACAGGTAATTGGGACCATCTTAGCAGAGATACGATTAGTATTTTAGAAAAGTTTTCTGGTCAAAAGATTAAAGAGATTGAAGATTTAGAAGCGGCTGCAGGAGAATTACAATGTTTTTATGCTGATACCGATTTAGAAAAGTTAATCAAAATCATTCAATCTGATAGACATGACAAAATTCTTAAAGATGTTAGTTTTATGAGTGGATTGTTTGAGGTTGATCCTTTCTTACTTTACCATGACCCAAAACGGGTTGACCGATTTCTTAACCGTGCTTATTTCGAAAGAAATGGTACTTGGCGTTCAGAAATGATGCCCCGTTTTGATAATATTATTAAAGCTGAAAACAGAGCAAGAAATTATTATCAAAGACATAAAAGTAAACGTTTTCCTAAACAAAAAGAAGTTGGGTTTTTTGAAGATGTTTACAAAGTTTACCTTCCGTTAGGAAGATTTTTTCGTGATGAGGTTCGTTCTTTTATGAAAGCGATGTCAAATGAGAACGAAGAACATGGACAAATTGCTAATGAAATGTTTGAGTATGTGGATTCGCATCAAGATGACAAGTTAAGAAATTTTTTTCTTTCTAAATATGAAGATGCAGTTTTTGAATGGCCGTTAAAAGATTATATTTTTTACAAATATACTGAATTTCGTTATCAGAAACTGAAGAAAGAACATGAAATTGAAAATAATGAAACTTTAGATGATAATAATGTTAGTTTCTTTAGTGCTATTTACAATCGTGTAAAATATGTGGCCACTGAAAATAATGATGTTTTTCTATTGAAAAAGCTTCGTAGTTCAAACTTAGACCAAATGAGTATCCAATCGGCATTGAATCATTATGGTCCAGACTTTGTTGAAGAGTTAGGTTTAGAAGATAAAACATTACAGGTTTTGTTTAATCTCTGGTTAAGTAAACGTAACCAAGAAAATAGAATTTCTGCGGTTTATGGAATTAATACTGATGAGTTTAAAAGAAAATTTGATTCTGTTTATGAAACTATTAATAATTATTTAGATGAGAACAATTTATCTTTAGTTCATTCTCAGAATAATGTTTTGTATTTGAAAGGGGATAAAGATAAAATTACTAATAGGGAAGCGCCGTTCATTTTGGTGGATGAAATTGAAAAGGTTTTCCTTGCTGAACATGTTTCTGAAAGAAGGAAAAATCAAAGCAAAAGCGGGAAGAAAATTTATTATCCGCGTTGCGGAACTTGGGAAGGGATTAAAGAAAAAGAAGAGCCGATGTTTAATCTGAATGTTTTTGAGATGGAATGTTATAATGAATATTTAGAAACAGTATTTTCTGGGAAGCAAGAAGAAGCAGTAGAAAATTTTTATTTTAGTTTGGATGCTTTAGCAAGTCAGAATGTTGATAAACGAGACTTGTTATGGTACAGTAAAAATAAAGAACAGTATCTTGGTTTTATGGATGGTGAGAAAATAACTTTCTGTGATTGGGATTTAGATAAACTTCTTTTTGATGAAGATAAAGACAAACATTATTTTTTAATAGAAGTTGAAGGGAAAAAGAGAAGGGAAAGATTCTATGTAGAACGGGAAGAAGATAAATTTTTCCATATGGAAAAAAGTAAGAAACGAATAGAAGATGAGTTTGGCAAAGGAAGTTATGTGGAGGTTGAGAAGAAAATATATGTATTGCCGCTTAATGAGTTTATGCCAGATTGGGATATGTATAGCAGTAGAATTGGAGAGAGAGCAGAAATATTCTTCAATCCTTTAATGGGCAAAAATGATGCGGAGAGATTAGTTAAGAATGCACTTGATGTTGAATCTAAACCAATGTGCGATTGGATTAGAAAGGGGTTTAAACCAAAAAAAGGAACGTTATTGTGAAATTTTAGAAATTATAATTATTCCTCTCTCTTGATTATCAAACTTATCTGAGATTGCTTCTAAAAGTTTATTTACTGGGGTATTCCAATAAGATTTTTCATTGTAAGAAGGATCACAAATTTCTAATTCGTCATTTTCAATCGCAGAGATTAGAGAGAAATGGCCCCAATCTTTTTCTGGATCATAAGCGGCTCTTTTGAAGTTTACAATGATATCGTTTTCTAATTTTATGTTTTCTGTGATTAATTCTTTGAAATCTTTAATTTGACTGAATTTAATTATTTCTAATTTTAATCCTTTTTCTTGAAGAAAATCTGCTGCTTTAGAAAATTCTTCTAAACGTAAACCCGCATCATCTTCACTAACTTCGTACTCGTGGGTGAACAAATGGATATTTTTGTTCTTTATTCTTGCTCCGAGAAGTTGAGCTAGTTCTTCCTGTTCTACCCAATGCCCTCTTCTGAAGAGAACCATCTGTAAACTGGTTGGGCCACAAAAATGTGCTTTCTGAACAAGATGTTTATAATTTATTTTCATATAAAAGTAAAATAAAGAGCTCATATAAAAACTTAATCTTCTTTTAGTTTCTTAAGCTTCTTTTTTATTTTTTCATAGAACGGAACTTTACCGGTTTTGAAGATATAAGCAGCCATAACTAGAAAGATTCCGAGAATTGCTGCAGAACTAATATAATTTGTTTCTTTAACAATAATTTGGTCTGGAAATTCGTGACATTCGTGATCACTACCACAATAAGCGTTTCCTGGACAATCTCGGTTACTATTACATTCCCTTTGCGCAAAGGTAATTAGTAAGTAAGCTAAGATGATTAACGCTAATACTAAAGCAACAATTTGAACTGCACCTTTTTTATTCATGAGTTTTGAAATTTATATTGAGTCATTTAAAAAGATTACGGAAGTAGAGTATAGGTGAAATTAATGCAAATCTTTTTAAAGAAGCGATAACTTTTTAGTTTTATAGCGGGGTGGGGCAGCTAGGAGTGCCCGCCGGGCTCATAAATCACACTGCGTTCGTTTCCTTGAACACAGGTGTTCAAGAAACCCGGAGGTCGGAGGTTCAAATCCTCCCTCCGCTACTCTTTTTTAACTGACATTTATGTCTCACTTTTTCTGGAAAGAAATATAAACAATAATGCCTTCTTGTTCTTTTAGAGATTAAAATGTCACAAGGAAACGATGCTGGGCACGAAGTTGCCGCAATAATGAAGTACATTGCTAAATCTATAGAACCACAGATTTATCTAGGCATGCATCCAAAAGATGATTAT
>JABJOX010000043.1 GCA_018664115.1 Candidatus Woesearchaeota archaeon | reverse complement strand
CCCCGGTTCGAGTCCGGGTGGGCCCATTCATATTCATCTTATTCTAACATTGATTACCGGACGAGAGAGGGCAACGAACGGAGCAAAGCGGAGTGACTTTGTCCGGTTCGAGACTAATTATTTCCAATAAGTCCGGGTGGGCCCATTCATATTCATCTTATTCTTATAAAAACAATAAACCTTATAAAACCATAAAATTTCCTTTAGGATAAGAAATGCAACAAAAAATATATGATTTGATTGTAGATCAAGAAGATATTACTTGGAAATCTATAATCCATGAGTTAGTTAGAACTGAACAAATGGACCCTTGGGACATAAATATCTCTCTTCTAACCAAGAAATATATCAAAGCTGTAAAAGAGTTGCATGATCATGATTTAAAAGTTTCTGGAAGAATTATTCTTGCAGCAGCAATTTTGTTGAAAATTAAATCCAGTCATTTGTTAGAGTACGGAATTACCAATTTGGATAAATTAATTAATCAAGGTGATGACCTTTCTGAGGAAGAATTACTTGAAGAGTTGGGAGAAGAAATGGCTCGGGAAAGAAGGCAAAGGCAACAGTTCAAACTAATTCCCAGAAATCCTCAACCAAGAAACAGAAAAGTTTCTATCCACGATTTAGTTGGTGCTTTACAACGAGCGATGGAAAGTAAGAAAAGAATTCTGGCTAAACAAAGACCAGTAAAATATAACATGCCAAAAAGAAAAATCGACATCATGGAAGTCATCTATGACATTTATCATAAGATTGTTTATTATACAAACAAAGAAAAAAATGCAAAATTAACTTTTACTAAATTATTACCACCAAAACCAAGCAAGCATGATAAAGTTTACACATTCATTCCTTTATTACATTTAGAGAATCAACGGAAAGTTGATACTAAACAACATCAACCTTTTGAAGAGATTCATGTACAGCTGTTGAAAGGAAAGAAACTGAAGTGAAGCTTATTTAACCGCAATTCTTTTAAATGACTTCAATAAGTTATATAAATAAGAGGTTTAGATGTTCTGTTACCAACTAAAATGATGAAATCCACCAAAATACCAAAAGTATTTTGTAAATTTCATTAAGAAATGAAAAAATGAAATCAACTAAAGACATTAAAGTTCCGGAAAGCATTGTCAACCAAGTTATTGGGCAGGAAGATGCAGTTAGAATTATCAAGAAAGCTGCTTCGCAACGAAGGCACGTTTTACTAATTGGTGAACCAGGAACTGGTAAATCCATGCTGGGATTAGCTTTAGCAGAACTTCTACCTAAGTCTGAATTGAAAGATATCATCTCTTTATACAATCCTAACGATGAAAATAATCCGTTAATCAAAGAGTTACCTGCCGGTACTGGTAGAGAAGAAGTGAAAAAGAATTCTTTAGATGGAAAACAAGTATTGAAAAATAATAATTTTTTACTTTTCATCGTAGCAATTTTTACTTTAATTGCACCTTGGTGGGTAAGATATCATTACAAATCAGATTTAATGTTTACTGCTTTCTTTTTAGGGGGAATGTTATTCTTAGCAGCATTTGCAATTATGATGAGTATGGGGCCAAGAATGTTTAAGACCTCTAATGTGATTCAACCCAAACTTATTGTTGACAATTTCAAAAAGAAACAAGCACCGTTCTTTGAAGCTACTGGGGCACATGCAGGAGCATTATTAGGCGATGTACTTCACGATCCATTTCAAAGTGGAGGATTAGGTACACCCGCAAATCAAAGAGTGGTAGCAGGAATGATGCATAAAGCCCACTTAGGAGTTTTATTTATTGACGAAATTGCTACTTTACATCCTAGAACACAACATGAATTATTATCTGCAATCCAAGAAAAGAAATTTCCTATTACTGGTCAATCAGAAAGGTCTGCTGGAGCAATGGTGAGAACAGAACCTGTCCCTTGTGACTTTGTTTTAATTGCTGCTGGTAATTTGGAAACTATCAAAGATATGCATCCTGCTTTGAGAAGCAGAATCCGTGGTTATGGTTATGAAATTTATATGAAAGAAACTATGCTTGACACTAAAGAAAACAGAACAAAGATTGCTCGTTTTGTTGCTCAAGAAGTTAAAAAAGAAAACGGAAAAATCCCACATTTCTCCATCGATGCACTGAAAGAGATTGTAGAAGAAGCAAGAAGAAGAGCTAACCGAAAAGGACATTTAACTTTACACTTAAGAAGTTTGGGTGGTTTAGTTAGAGCTGCCGGGGATTTGGCTAAAGAAGAAAAAACAGACTTAGTTTCAAAAGAACAGGTTAAAAAAGCTAAAAAATTAGCTCGACCTTTAGAACAACAAATTGCAGACAGACATATTGAACGGAAAAAAGAATATGATGTTATTGTTACAAAAGGAGTAAGAGTAGGTCGAGTTAATGGTCTAGCCGTAATTGGTTCTGGTTCAGCATACTCTGGAATCCTACTACCTATTGAAGCAGAAGTGACCATGGGTGGAAAGAAAGCAGACATTATTGCTACTGGTAAACTGGGAGAGATTGCTAAAGAAGCTGTGAAGAACGTTTCTGCGATTGTAATGAAATATTTTGGTGAAGATATCAAAGAAACTCGAGACATCTTTGTCCAGTTCTTACAAACTTATGAAGGAGTAGAAGGTGATTCTGCTAGTATTGCAGTTGCTACATCCATTATTTCCGCGCTTAAAGATATCCCTGTTAAACAAAATGTAGCAATGACTGGCTCATTATCAGTTCGGGGAGAAGTTCTTCCTGTCGGTGGTGTAAGTAGTAAAGTCGAAGCAGCAATTGCCACAGGGATAAAAACTATCATCGTTCCAAAGTCAAATTTACAGGATATTGTCATTGATAAAGACGAACTAAAAAAAGTAAAAATCATCCCAGTAACTTCAATTGAAGAGGTATTAGAAGCTGCTTTAGAATGGAACGGGAAGAAAAGGATTAAAGAGATGATTATTAAGAACGGAAAGAAGAAAAAATAACCAAAACGTTTAAAAAGCAACCCTAGATTAAATAGAAAGAATGGCAAGATCACAATTAAAATCGAAAAGAAAAGTATCTGGAGGCAGATATAAATCTACTCAATCTAAAAAGAAGTCCGAGTTAGCAGGTTTTCCAGCAATGACTAAATTAAGTGAAAATCAGAAAGTTAAATCTGTACGAGTTATCGGTGGAAATAAGAAACTTAAAATCCTTGCTAATAATCAAATCAATGTTACTGATAAAAAAGGTAAAACTTCTAAAACAGAAATGATTAACGTAACTGAAAATTTTCCCAATCCTAACTTAGTTCGAAGAAATATTCTTACCAAAGGCACAGTTGTGGAAACTAAACTTGGTAAAGTGAAAATTACTTCTCGTCCTGGACAAGAAGGTACTGTTAACGGTAAGTTATTATAATTCTAATTGCGGTAAGAGAAAACGTCAATGCCCATTTTTGCTAAATTTTTAGTTAGATTATGTAAAGGTAAGCCAACAACATTTGAATAACAACCATCTATTTTTGCTACAAAAATTGCTCCTAGTCCCTGCATTCCAAAAGCCCCAGCTTTATCCAAAGGTTCTTCTGTGGCAATATATTTTTTAATTTCTAATGGAGATATTTTTCTTATTTTAACTTTAGAGATTTCATAATCAATGATTTCTTTTTTTGTCTTCGCATCAATAATAGCAATACCAGAATAAACTTTCAAAGTTTTGTTGGATATTTTTTCTAAAGTTTTTTTGGCATTAACTTTGTTATG
>JABJOX010000064.1 GCA_018664115.1 Candidatus Woesearchaeota archaeon | reverse complement strand
CAAGAAAGGAGATGTGGGAATCTTTGGTTGTGGTTATGGAAATATTGGACCACATCAATTAAATGAGAAAGATGTTTTCAATACTTTGAAAAAAGCGCACAGCTCTTTAACTGATGTAAAAAAGAAAATTATGTTAACTCATACTCAACCAGAAGGCAGCGTTATTGGTTTAGGAGTATTTCCTGGAAGTGAGGGAGTAAGAAAAGCGATTGATGAACTTCAACCAGACATGCATTTATGTGGCCACATTCATGAATCTGCTGGCATAGAAGAAGTTATTGGTAAAACTAGAGTAATTAATGTTGGTAAGAAAGGCAAAATTATAGAATTATAAAAATTTTCTTTTAGTAGATAAATTAAAATGCGTATCTGGATGATATAGCCCTTTTGTTTCTGAATCTTTAATTTCAGTTTCTTTAACAGCTAAGAAAGTATTAATCCCACCTAAAGTTTTGATTAAAGCACCATATTCGCCATTAGACTTTACTCGACCAGTAACATCAACTGATTTTCCTAAGTGAGAGAAAGATTCATTTAGTTCTTGAGGAACATTACCATTTTCCCACTGTAAGGGAAAAATGAATCCTTTATCATCAGTCATTAATCCAACGTAACCATCACGGCGTGTATCTTTATTATAAGCAATTAAAGTCCCCATGATTCTTGTTTCCCCTTTACGAATCAAAGCATTTAAAGCGCCATTGGCTAAAGTAAATGAATGAACATTAAGATTCCCACTTTCAACAGTACCAGAAAATTCTAATTGTTGGTCAGACTTTAATAAGGCCTCTTCGAATGCAGACAAAGGCACATCCGCACTAGCGATAAGATAATCATTGTTAGATCTTATAATCCCACGATAAGTTTCATGAGGAAAGAATTCATTTCCAGTCCCTACAACTCGAACAGCAGAACCAGAATCCATGGTTGCTAATTCAGGTAAAGTAGCTTTTTGATATTTTTCCATTAAGTGAATCAGACCGAACCAAGACCTTTATAAATATTTCTTACTACTAAAAGAGACGAAAAAAGTAATTAAGCTTTTAAAAAACAAACGGAATCAAAGGTTAAAATGGAAATATTAGCGCCAGTAGGAAATAGAAGCATGTTAACCGCAGCGGTTAAAGCAAAAGCAGACGCAATCTATTTTGGAATCAAAGATTTTAATATGCGAGCAGCAGCAGGTAACTTTGAACTAGATGAAGTTTCAGAAGTTGTTTCTTACTGCCACGAGAATAATGTTAAAGCTTATTGTACAATCAATATAATTATTTACGAATCAGAATTGGAAAAGTTAACGGAAATTCTTACAACTTTAAAAGAAGCAAAGATTGATGCGGTTATTTGCTGGGATTTAGCTGTTGTTAAGAAATGTAAAGAATTAGGCATTTCTATTCATCTTTCTACACAAGCATCTGTATCAAATTCAGAAGCAGCAGAGTATTGGAAATCTCTTGGAGTAGAAAGAATTGTTCTAGCCAGAGAATGTTCAATTGAAGATGTAAAAACAATTAAAGAGAAAACTGGTTTAGAAATAGAAGTTTTCATTCATGGAGCAAGATGTATTTCTTATTCAGGCAGATGTTTTATGTCAGAAGAATTATTCAACAAATCTGCTAATCGCGGAGAATGTTTACAGCCATGCCGAAGAGAATACAAAGTAGTTGATGAAGAAAATAATGAAATGATTATGGATAATAATTTTATTATGTCCGCCAAAGATTTGTGCGCACTTCCTATTTTAGATAAATTAACTTTTGTTGATTGTTTAAAGATTGAAGGGCGAAACAGAGGAGCAGATTATGTTAGCAAAGTTGTTTCTGTTTACCGGAAAGCGATTGATGCGATTAAAGAAGGAACATTTAATGAAGATTTAGTAAAAGAATTAACAACTGAATTAAAGCAAGTTTACAACAAAGATTTCTCAACAGGATTCTTTGTAGATTATCCACATCATCAAAGAGCAGATTCTTATGGAAGTAAATCTTCAACTCAAAAAGTTCAGATTGGTAAAGTCAGTAATTATTATAAGAAAATCTCTGCAGCAGAATTTAAAGTTGAATGTGATGAAATAAATTTAGGTGATAAAATTGCTTTCATTGGGCCAACTACTGGTTATGAGGAGATGATTGTTTCTGAGATTCATGATGATTCTGGAAAGATAAAGAAAGCAGAGAAAGGGACAATGATTACTGTTAAAACAGATTTCTTAGTAAGAGAAAATGATAAAGTTTATTTAGTTAAAGAAAGATCTTAACTAAAATGCAACAAACAAACTGTCCTGAATGTGAGAAAGTATTACATGTCGGCCAACATAAATTCGCTGACGGAATGTATGAAGTACATTATTGTAAGAAATGTGGGTATCGAAAAGAAGTAGCTATGGAATAATATTATTAACTAGAATATTTAAAAGTTCATCCCTTGCGGCATCTTACCTTTCATCTTCTTCATCATCTTATTCATATCTTTTTCACCTTTAAACATTTTCATCATCTTCTTACTTTGTCGATGTTGTTTAAGGAACTCTCGAATCTCTCTAACAGAAATACCTGAACCAGCAGCAACTCGATCAATTCTATTGGCATCAATCTGATCAGGTTCTTCCAATTCTTCTTTAGTCATTGAATCCATAGCAAATTTCCATTTTTCTAATTTGCCTTCTTGGACATCCAACATTTCTTTTGGCATATTCATGTTACTCATGCCGGGAATCATACCCATAATTTTCTTAAATGAACCCATCTTTTTCAATGATTTCATTTGATTATAAAGATCAATTAAATTAAAATCTCCTTTCATAAATTTTTCTTGCATTTCTTTAGCATCTTCTTCAGAAACAACTTCTTTAGCTTTTTCCAATAAAGATTCTAAATCCCCAAAACCGATAAGTCTACCCACAAATCTTTCTGGATAAAACATTTCTAAATCGTCAACTTTTTCACCAACACCAATAAATTTTATTGGAGCATGAGTTACAGCACAAGCGCTTAATGCACCACCACCTTTAGCAGTTCCTTCCAATTTGGTAATAATTACACCTGTAACATTACAAGTGTCATGGAAAGCTTGTGCTTGTTTCTGAGCAGCTTGACCGATGTCAGCAGAAATTACTAATAATCTTTCATCAGCTTTCACAATAGAATTAATTTGATTAAGTTCTTCAATTAAATCTTCAGATAAGGCATCTCTACCAGCAGTATCAACAATCACTAAATCATAATCTTTAATCTTCTCTTCAAAAGCCATGTAAATATTTACAGGATCTTTTTCTTTTTTAATTCCTAAAAAATCTACACCCACTTCTTTAGCTAACTGTTCTAACTGATCATAAGCAGCAGGTCGCCATGTATCAGTTTGCATCACAGCAATTTTCAAACCTCGCTTTTTATAGAATTTGGCTAATTTTCCGGTAGTAGTGGTTTTTCCAGAACCAAACAAACCAACAAGCATAATTTGAGTTGGCCTTTTATCAATCTTAATTTCAGATGCTTCTTTACCTAAGAAATTTGTTAATTCTTCGTAAACAATTTTTACTAATTGTTCTTTTTTAGTGATTCCTGGTTGAGTTTTTTCTTTAGCTCTCTCTTTAATTCTTTTACTTAAATCAAAAACTAATTGCACATTAGTATCTGATTGTAATAAGGCTCGCTGAATATCTTTAACTAGTTCATTAATCAGCTTTTCATCTACGAAAACCGATTTAGTAATCTTACTTAAAGTGTTCTTCAATGAATCTCCTAGCTTCTCTAATACCATATGTTTAATGTAGAAATTAATTGGTTATATAAAAGTTATGAGTTTTTTAAGCTAATTTTCTTTTTTTTAAATCTTTTAAGAAATCTACTGTAACATCAAGTTTTTTTGCTAATCTTTTTTGGATGGGGCCTTTTAAAGAAAAATCAAAATATTCTCGTAACCCATTTATATTTAATCCCTGAAAAGCCAATAAAGCTTCATCTGGAACCCCATATTCATTAGCAACTTTTGACAACCCTTGATTCTCTAAATTTGTTAGAAATTCATCATTTGGTTTGGGCTCATAACCCAAATATTCTTTTGCTTCTTCTACACCATATTGAAGTAATAGTTCTAATCCTACTGCTGATTCTAGGTCATTTAAATCTTCTGCAGGAATTTCTTCTCCTTCAAGGTCATAATTCAGAACACCATTCATAACAGAGTATTCTAATTCAACTTTCCATTGTTTAGTATCTGTATCTTTAACAAAATTACCTTTCTGTCGATATTCCTCATGATATTCAGTACCACGAATTAGTTTTTTAATTTGTTTTGATAAACCATCATATGTATCATCTTTTAACGAAATAGAATCCACCGTTTTAAAGAAATTACCCATATAAATCGTTGAACAGAGATAAGTTATAAACATTATTGTACAAGAAAACTACTATTAAACAAACATAACTACTAATCCCATGATTAACATTACCACAGAAATAACAAAATTCATAACTTTAAGATAATGTCCATGCCATAATTCTGCTCTTCTTTCATGAGTAGGATGTTCTTCTTTAGCTTTCTTATGTTTGTGTTCTTTGAACAAATAAGCCAAGATGATGACTACAACCATTAAAGCAACAAAAAGTACTAAAAAATATAATAAAATGGGAATAGCAATTAATCTTGTTGAACTTTCCATAAAAGAAAAACGGATTAAAAGATAAGTTTTGTTAATTTTAGTGAGTGTTAGTAAAGAAATAATAAAACCCAACAACAAAACGCCATAATAAGATAAAACTACTGATTTAACTTTTCTAAAATTAGCTTTAGTTTCTTTTTTAACATTCTTAAATGTAATAGTCCAACTGACAAAAAACTCTTTAATCATTGCTAAAGCAAAAATTGCTGCTAAAAAACCAATTACTTTTGAGAAGAATGTTCCAATTCCAGAATAACCAAACCAAGCAAACAATCCCATTCCAAAGAGTAAATAAGCAACATAAACACCAAGAACGTACAACAATCCTTTCTTAAGCATATCTTCCCGATCTTTAATAGCGACAATTATCATCAATAAAACTAAAAGTAAAGCTAATGCACCGGGACCAAAAGAACTTGCTAAAGCTGAACCAGAAACTTTCAAAAATGTAAGTCTGTCCAAAACCCTTTTAGTTGAACTTTGACCGATAATGCCAATAACTTCTCCATTCTCCAATGAAGGGCAAGTTTCATCTTTATTATCATTGATTCTGGCTTCTAACAAACTTAAAATTGATTCATGACCAACAAAATAACTTTTTGGCATAAAAACTACAGGTAGGCCTTGTTCATCTTTCTCAACGGAATAAGTATTGAAGAAATCTTGCATTAATCTCAGATTTTCAACATTATAATAAACTTCATACTTTTCTATTTTTAATGAGGGGGACTTAGATTCTAGATCTTCTAAGAAGTGGGATACTTCTGGACAAGTTTCACAACCGTCTCCATAGAAGTAATAAATGCAGTCTGTATCTGCAGCAATAGCTAAAGAACTAAATAGAATTAATATTACTAATAACAGTACACCTCTTTTCATTATCATTGTATTAAATAAAAATAGTATATAAAACTTTCTTTACCATCTCTGAATCTCGTTTCCAACAGATTCTTTAAATCCGTCAAAGATTTTAATGATTTTCTCTTTCAGTTCATTCTTTGGTTTTGAGGAATAAATGAAAACATAACCACCTTTATCAAGATTAATTTGTCTTCTTTTAATCAACTCCTGTTCAAAAAGTTTTTTTACACTTCTTTGAATAGTTGTTCGATCTTTTTTAATTTTCTTTTGAATCTCTTCAATATTCAATTCTTCTTTTTCTTCAATAAGATATCTTAAAATAGAAATTTCTGTTTTGTTCAAACCATAAGAACATTTTAAAACGTCTTCAATGGTTATTAATCTACAAACAAAGTTCATTGTCATAGATAAAAGTAATAGTTTATTGTTTATAATGGTTTTGGTATATTTTTGCAGTAGTGTGAACAAAAAACAGTTATGCAATTTTCTTTTACAAATTAGCAATATTCCATTTGATTTATATAGCCATTAATTCTAGTGAATGTAGGTGGTTAAAAATGACAACAGATAAAGATGATATTGATTGCAAAGAAGTTTGCTTTTTAGAAAAATTAGATGATGACAAAAACTTTAATAAAGAGATAAAAAAGTTAAAGAGAAAAAAAGATTGTCAATGTTAAATAGGAGGAGTTAAAAAATGTTAGAATTGAATAAAGAAAATTTTGAAACAGAAGTTGTAAAATCAGATTTACCAGTGATTATAGATTTCTGGGCTAGTTGGTGTGGTCCGTGCAGAATGCTTGCCCCGATATTTGAAGAAGTGAGTACAGAATTTGCAGGGAAATTAAAGTTTGCTAAACTGTCTACTGAAGATTCACCAGAATTAGCACAACAAAATAACATTTCAAGTATTCCTTGTTTAGTTGTCTTCAATAAAGGAGAAGAAGTTGATCGGATTGTTGGTTTTAATCAAGCACCGCAATTAAAACAGAAGATTGACGAAGTCTTGGGTAAAATTTAATTTTTTTATTTTAAAGGACAACCAGAACATACATCTTCAAGTATAGAGGGAAGAGTAACAGTTATGATGGGTGAATTTATTGGAGTTACATGAACAGGCAATGTTTTCCGAATGGAAGTTAATTCTCCTTTTTTTGGTTTTATTAATAAATCAAGCACATATTCAGAAAAAGTAGAACTGGGATTTTCTAATTCATATCTATTTTCCAAATGTTTCATCTCTCTAACAAAATTTCTTTCTGATAATGAGGAGCGATAAATAATTTCAGAATCTTTAGGAAGTGCAAAAGCATCTCCAACAGATAATTTCCAAGGTTCAGCAGAACCTATCTTCTGGTCAAGGTAATCAGTATAAACAATATCTTTCTGACCATTATTTTCATAAACAATAATATTTATTCGTCCTAAATCTCCTACCATAATTAATAGTTAATGAAAGAATTTATTTAAATATTTCTGTGTTTGAGTTTATTTCTGGGCTATATCCAAAAGATTTTTTATAAAGATCTCACGTGAAACTTATAGCCCTCATTCTCAGGAAGAGGAGATAACTTTTCTGGTTTATGAAGAGCTTCATTGGCCTCTTTCAAATCATTGCCACGATAAAAAATTTGAAACTTATAATCATTAAGGATAACAAAATCTTTAGTCCCTAAATCTTCACAAAGTTGGAAAAAGTGATATTCTCCTTGAGAATCGCTCCCGGACTTTTTCTCCAAAAGGTGATACTTTGAATTACACACACAAAAAAGACCACCCTCAGAACGTGTTCTAATAACAGTAAAATAATCTGGACCAACTTGTTTTAGTTCTGCATCAAGTTTTTTTTTAGATGCTGCTAATGTTTCAAGATTTGTTTCTCCTAGTACAAGTTCTTGATAAGATTCAGCAGTACTATTGAAATTAGGTAATAAAGGACTTTCAGGACCAACAGTAACATGGTTACCTCTACGAGTAACATTTTTTGTTCTTTCCATTCTTAAGTTTTCTAAATAATCTTCTAGATCCATTTTACTCAACTCCTTTATCCCAATGGCCTTTCGTATAGCCCCTAATATTTATCGGAAGAACTTTTCCTTTAAGAAAGTTATGATAAAATTTAGCCATATAATCAACGTCATTATCCAGATCTAAAAAGAATCGTTTAATGCCAATTTTCTTTAAATCGCCAACCAATTCAAACAATCCCAGTTCTTTACTGTTAAGGATCTGATAATAATTATGTTCCTCTCTAACAGGAAAAGAATATTTTTTTTCATCTCTCAGCTTAGTTGGTAGTAAAGAATATTTAGTGTTCATCATCACAACTTTTCCATGAGCAAGAACAGCAAAATTCTTATTTGAAAATTCTTTTAATTCTGCAAAAGATAATTCTGGTGAAATTATTGGAGTACAATGATCAAAGAATTCTAAATCTAAATTATTAAAAATATTATTAGAATAATCTAAATAAAGATTTAATTTTTTCTTTTTCAATTGAGCATAAACCCCTAAATCGCCAACAAGAACATTCTTAACATTATGTTTTTCAATTAGTTTAATCGCTTGCTCAACATCAATATCATTCAACATTCTGGGAACATAAGCAGAAAATTTATTATTAAAATCATCTGCAAAAATATCATAGAAAACTTTATTTGCAGATCTTAAAACTTCTTTGCCATCGTTAACAGAATAAACTTTAACCAGCAATTCTTCATTTCCAGTTTCTTTTGCTTCTTTAACTTCAGGAAGAATTATATTTGTAACTTTTCTATCTTTAACAACAATCGGTTTATTCTTAACAAATTCAATCGCTTTACTTTCTTCAACCGAAGAAGTTTTGTAAATTTTTGTTCCTGGTTTAGCATAGATATGTAATTTCACATAATCGCCTTTCTGTGCAGAATCAACTTCACTCATCTTACCATCTTCTTCAACCAATTCCATTTTCTTAAGAACAGCACCATCAACTTTATTTGGCAGCCAAATACCTAAACCATCGCCAAGAGAAATTTCTTCCTCAAGTTTAATGAACTTTTTCTGATCAAACTCACCGAGATATAATCCCCGACCCATTGGCTTTTCATCAGAAACAACATTTTTCAAATTGGCATAATAACCCCAAGTGAATTCTCGGTTGAAAGCCATTTTCATTTCTTTAAACAAATCTTTATCTACTGCAAATTTCTTCACATAATAAGAATCAATTGCTGTCCGATATAATTTAGTAGCGGCAGCAACATATTTAGCACTTCTTAGTCTGCCTTCAATCTTTAATGAGGAAACGCCAATCTTAATCAAATTAGGAATCTCTTTTACAAGACACAAATCTTTCATACTCAATAAATATTTGCCATTATATCTTTTTCTGCAAGGTTGAGCACACAATCCTCTATTGCCTGAACGTCCACCAAGAAATGAAGAGAAAAGACATTTTCCACTATATGAAAAACATAAGGCTCCCTGAACAAATATTTCTGTAGGCAACTTAGTTTTGTTAATAAAATTCTCAATCTCTTCTTTAGATAACTCTCTTGGTAGAACAACTTTATCGGCCTGCTTAATCAAATCATGAAAATAAGTATTTGTGATTGTTGTTTGAGTACTTAGATGAACTTCTAAACCGGGAAAGTTCTTTTTAATGATTGGCAAGAAAGAAAGGTGTTGAATAATCACCGCATCAATTCCAGATAAATATAATTGTGTTATAGTTGCAAAAAATTCTTCAATCTCTTCATTTTTAATAAGAATGTTTAACGTACAATAACACCTCACTCCATTTTCATGGCAGTAATCGATTGTTTCTTTAATTTTATCTAGTTTGAAATTATCTGCTCGTCTTCGGGCATTGAATTTGTCAATTCCGAAGTAAACTGCATCTGCACCATTCTCTACCGCTGCTTGCAAGTTTTCTTGATTTCCTACTGGTAATAATAATTCAATCTTCTTCATCTTTATGTTGAAAAATAACCGGATTTATATTATTATCTTCCAGAAAGTTTATAATTTAGAACATAATCATTTAAGAGATGGAAAAAGATTTAGAAAATGTAGTTAATTTAGATTTTTTTCACCCTACTTGGGATGCAAAAGCAGAAGCGCCTAAGTTCATTAAAGAAGAACACCAATATAATCCTGAAGAAACTGGTAACCAAATACCTCTGGGGTTAATTGTTGAAAGTCGTTCTGGTTCAATCCATTTTACTTATATGGCTTTAGATCATCTGCCTAACAAAATTGAGGATTATTTTCTTCGTAAAGCAAAAGTGTTAAAATCATATTTAGGAGTAAGTTATGATTCTTTTTGCATGGCTGAGAAAATTTTTAACAGAGGATTCCCTTTAGATCGTTTAGATCGAGTTGATAAAGAATTAACAATATCTGAGCAAGAAAAAGAAAAGATTAAAAAGTACAGAACAAATTAAACTACTAAAATGATAAAAATAGCCCAAGGAGCAGAAGCGTTAATTTACAAAGATAACAATAAAGTTATCAAAGAACGTTTTAGTAAGAAATATCGTTTACCGCAAATAGATGAATCTCTGCGTCAGTTCAGAACAAGAAGAGAAGCTAAAGTTCTTCGTAAATTAGAAGAGATGCAATTTCCTGCTCCAGCTTTATTAGATTT
>JABJOX010000044.1 GCA_018664115.1 Candidatus Woesearchaeota archaeon | reverse complement strand
CCTTTTTTAGCAGTTTGAGCAGTACGAACGTTTGCTCTTACAGAAATACTCATTCCAATAAATCCTGAGATTCCGGATAAAATTGCTCCAAACAAGAATCCTGCTGCAATTGGAATACCAAACAGAAAGTAAAGTATCGCTGTTATAATTACTGCAAAAATAGCAATGGTTTTGTACTGTCGAGACATGTAAGCCATCGCTCCTTCTTTGATTGCATTAGCAATTTCTTGCATTTTTTCTGTACCTGGATCTATCTTTAAGATTTTCATAGAAAGATAACCAGCGTATGCTAAAGCAATTAAACTAACAATTATTGAAATTATTCCTATCATTTAATTTTCCACCCCACGGAATTTAATATTTTTATTATATTTAGCTATTCGATAAGAAATCATATTTAAATGTTTTGTTATTCTGGAGTGGGCATGTTGATTATCTTTTGTATTTTTTTTTGATGTTTACTTTATTACTACACATTCTTTTAACCAATTTAGTATTAAATAATGATTCTAATGACAAATGTTAATGATTTAATGTATTTTTTTACTTCTTATTTAGGAATAAATCCAGCTCATGGTTGTAATAGTGGGTGTGGGTATTGTATTTTGGAGAAGGATAATCCTAACCCTACAAAGATTGTAAAAAGTTCTACAGCTAAATTTACTTTAGAAATGATTTTGAAGAGTGATAAAGTTTCTAAAATAAATCCAATTACATTTTATAACCAATCTGACCCTTTTTTAAAACAAAACATTCCTGATTTAATGCATATTATAGAAGGAATGGAAAAAAATAATTACCAAAATCCTCTAATTTTAATCACAAAACTTAATCCGGATAAAACCGATCAAGCTGTTTTGAAAGAGATTTCTCAACTAAAAAATTTAAAACCGGTTATCATGGTAACTTATGCTAATGTACCTAAAAAAGTTGAACCGGTTTCTAAATCTGGTAGAATTGAATTAATGGCAAGATCTAAAGAACTAGGGATTCCTGTTGTTCAATATGCAAGACCTTTATGGGAGAAATGGACCCCTTTTGATAAAGTGCAAGAAATGGTAAGTGAAACGGCTGATAAAGTTGATTCTGTAATTGTTGGTGGACTAGTGGTTAGTAATGAAATTAAAGCAAAATTAAAAAGAAAAAATGTCGTAATTCCCTCTTGGGATAATGATAAGGGTAGGTTTTTAAATAGTAATTATAGAAAAAGAATAATTAACGAATATAAAAGAGTTAATCCTGACTTGGGTATTTTTGTTAATTCTTCTTGTGGTATTAGTGCAGCGTTAAAAGTACCTAATTATATGGGTTATCAAGTTGGTTTTAAACGTTCTTATAATCAAGATAATTGTTCTCGTCCGTGTAGTGCTAAACAAAAAGAAATTTGTTATTTTGGGGAACCACCAATAAAGAGTTATGACCCTGAAGAAAATCGTGTTAAATTTAACGAAGAAAATGCAAAAGTAATTAATTGGTTGAAAAAATTTGATGTGGAAAAAGCTATGTATAGAATTAAAGATGGCCATTTGAACATTTTTGCTAGATTAAATACGGAGGAGATTAGAATGATGAGACAACATACTGGGATGTATATTTATTGTGATAGGAATTTTAAGAATATTAAAAATAAAGAAGATATAATCTGAGGTTTTTTTATTTTACTTCATTAAGACGACTCTTTTCTTTTGTCTAATAGTTAAGTAGGGTTTAGTTAATCGTTTTTTTAATTCAATATCTTGCGTGAGAATTAAATCGCCTTTCTTAGAAAGTTCAACAAGAACATCATCTACATAATTTGAAGAAGCAATTTTCTTAATTCCTTTAGCTTTAACAATCGCTAAAGCAAGTTTAGCTGCCCTTTTGAATTTCTGGCGTTGCTCTTCCATAATTTTCTTTAATTCTTTGATGGTTCCTTCTAATATATATAGGTCATAAGTAAAATCACAGATTCTTTCTAATTCTGAGAATATATCTATCTTAAACTCTGCTATAGCCATTAAGGCGTTTGTATCTAAGATTATTTTTTTCATTGAAGAGAAGAATTGTTTTAAGGTTTATAATATTTTACTTTATTTCTTTCAGGCAAGCGATCCAGAAGATTTTTGTGAGAACTAAAAGAATAACAAATGTAATGCTGAATAATATCATCAAGAAGAATGTTTCTTCGTATAGATAACGATAAATTAAATATCCACTTCCCAGAATTAATGTTAAATTGATTAATAATACTAATAAACTTTTATGGATGTTTTTAATTCCGACTTTAAACCATCTCTTGAAAAATAGTTTCCAGGATCTGACATCAATGAAAGCAAAAGCTATTAGTAAGAAAAAGTAGACAATTATCAAAGCATAAGATGTGTTTTGGATTAATTGAGAAACATTTGTAACTGAAATTTCTTCAACCATCTTTTTGAGAAAAAAATAGGCAACGATGAAAAAAGGGATAATAAAGATAATTGTGGAGAAGAAGAATTTCAAATAAGCGTGCATAGTTTCATGGAAATTTTTTCTTTCAAAGAATGAATGTACTAAAATCCATAATCCTCCGTTGAAAATGATAAATATTCCTAAGATCCATAAACAGTAATGAAGAAGGTTTTTGGTTAAAGACCGATAACTTTGATATATTTTTAAAGTGTCTTGAGTAAACAATTCACCTTCCTGAATACTAGTGGAATCATAGTTTCCTTGTTCGATTGGTTCCATAATTCCTTTAGTATTATCTAATATTTTGATTTGATACTCTAATGTTACCATAGAAGTAACGACAATCAAGATTATTTGCAGAATAATTAGACTGAAGAATAGTAATTTGTGTTTCTTTATCGCTTGATAAGTGTTCTTCAAACCTCTTTTTAAATAATTCATTATAGTGGAGAAATTAGTTGAGGTTTAAATATGTTTTGTGTTATTTGTAAAATAATTTTTTTAAGCGTTACCATCTTCTCGCTTTGGTTGCGTTTTTTGATTGCCGGCGTTCCCCGGACGGGGCGTCCCCCTTGTCGGCTAGATATTTAAATAGAAAAAGCTCGACTTATGATGGTGACGCTTAATTTTTCTTATAACCATGTGCCTCGATAGTCGCTTTGTTGCCAGATTATTTTAGATGAAGGGATGTTACTAATATTAATTCTAACTTTTTTAATTCCTGAAGAGAATTCGATAGTTTCGATATTATTACGTTGAGCTTCGACTATCTTACGCATTATTTCCGAATTGTTTATCGGAAATGATTCTAATCCTAATATTTTTTTAAGTGACATAGTTTAGTAACCACTTTCATAATTATTTTCACTTTTCCATGAATATTTATCGTCATGGTTATTATCATTATCATCATCATCATCATCATCGTCATCATATTCATGATCATCAATGAACTCTTCTTGCCCATAGCCTTCCATAAAGCCGTCTTCTTCAATGTTTAATGCTCCTTCTTCTAGAAGTTGTTCTCTTACTTCTTTAGAATAAATGTCTTCTTTATTATTTTTCTTTGGTTGTGACAATATCTCTACTATTTTATTGAACATTTTGACCACCCCGGTTCGCTAATTTGAGATTAGCTATATTTGTTACAAAACATTTAAATATAAATACATTTCGTAAATGCTATATACACTGTATATGCTTATTCAGAAATATTACGGGGGTAATAGAGGGAGATGGATTTGGAGGAAAGACTATGGAATATAGAAAAATTCAGTTTGAATTTTTAAAATCCATTTTAAATTAGGAGGATAATTAAAATGGAACAAGCAAAAATTAGAAATTTTTGGGCTCCATTTTAATGGGGGAAAGATTAAAATGGAATATAGAAAACTAATATCGTTTGGAAAAAGCAGTTATGTTGTTTCTCTTCCTAAACCTTGGGTTGTACAAAACAAATTAAAGAAAGGCGATCATATTTATATTGAAGAAAGTGGGAATAATCTAATTTTAAGTAAAAAAGAATCTTCTGAAAAGAAAGAAGATAAAAGAAAAATTATAGATGTTGATGATAAATCGCCTCACTGGATTTGGAGAGAAGTTTGTAGTGGTTATATCCTTAATAATCACGAAATTGTTCTTAAAGGTAGTGAGATTAAAAATAAAGTTAAAGAATTACAGAATGTTGTTCAAAATTTAATTGCTCTTGAAATTATGGAACAGACTTCAGATACAATTATTGCTAAAGATTTTCTGGATATGGATAATGTTTCTTTATCGGAACTTATTCAGAAAATGGACGTTGTAACTAGGACAATGATCAATGAAGGTTGTCAAGTTTTCAAGGATTGTAATTATGATAGTATTAATGATAGAGATAAAGATGTTAATCGTCTTTATTTTTTACTTTACCGGGCAGCACTTTTTAATATGGAAAACCCTACTAAAGCAATGAAGAATTTTAAATTAACTCCAATGGATATGTTAAGAAGTTTGTTTATGGGATTTTACATTGAAGTTATTGCTGATGAAGTAAGAAGAACCATACGTTATGCTCGGAAGATTAAAGGTTCCCCAGAAATGGAGAAACAGATCAGATCATTTTTAGAAAAGATGCGTGATTATTATGTTGATACGATGAAATCTTTTTATAAGAAAGACATTGAATTAGCATTTAAAATTTCTGATTTGAAAATGGATTTCGAAAAAGATTTAGATAAAATGGAAAGTGAAGTACAAAAAATCGAGCATTTGAACAAAGTTGTTAATCAATTACAAAGATTAGTAACAAATATTCATAATTTAGGAAGGATAATTTATACCTTAGAGTAACTATCTCTTGATAGTAAATCACAGAAACCTTTAAAAAAGAAAAGAGATTTTTTCTTTTATGGTAGCTAGTAGTAGGAAGAGAGCTAAAAAACGTAGGCTTGTTAGGGATTTGAGTAATGTTAAATTTAAAGAAGCAATAACTTCTTCATTACAAAAACATACTCCTGATTATCAGTTAGTTTCTGTTAAAAATAATCGAAGAACTAATCATGCGCAATTAATTGATGCTACATTAAAAAGAGAAGATGATTATGAGTTGTCCGTAGTAGCAAAAAGATATTTACATATGGGGCGACCAACTGGAAAGTATCATCAACTTTTTAATAATCCTAATTCTTTACAAAGCAGAGAAAGTAGAAATTTAAATAACATTACAGATATTTCTGGTCCTGGAAAAGTGCCTGCTTCACATTTGGTTGATACTGATAACAACATGAGTGTTATTAAACGTATTCATGGAGAAAGTTCTTGGATTAAATTGGTTAATATTGTAAAACAATTAGAAGATAAGCCAACAAGTAAACTTTTATATGGAGAAATGAAATCTGCTTTATACGAATTTGTTGGAGGTGTAGCTCGTTTTGTTGGTTCTGTTAATGCTGACCATGAAAAATATCATCAAAAATATCCTTCTTATTATAGAGAAGCAAAAGAATTTTTAGCAGCCAATGAACAAGTACTTAAAGAAAATTTTCGTAGATTAATGGTACCAAAAAAAAGCACTTCTCGAATTGACGATTTAGTTGGTAAGTTATGGAATTTAAAAAAGAAAGCATTTCATGATAGAGAATTATTTGTGCATGGAGATTTTCACGCTAACCATTTAATTATTCCTGATCAAGATTCAACAGAAGAAGAAAAAGAACCTGTTACTATTGATTTAGAAACTTTTCATATTGATTATGAATCTACTGATTTGGGTTCAGCTCTTGTTATTCACCCTATTGGAAATAATTACATTATTCGGGGTGGTGAGTTTTCTAATCTTATTAACCGCTATTTAGCTCTTGAACATGCTTATGAAAATAAAGATGACGAAGCAATAAAAGTATTGAAACAGGCAGAGAATGGTGAGTTTGCTGAATATCTTTGTGAGACTAAATTAGGTAAAGAAGAATATAACAATTTTTTGTTAGGAGTTTTTGCTAATGCAATGGTAAAACAATTACAACTTCCAATTATTTATCATCGGAGAAAAAAGAGAGCAGGGATGAATGAAGATATGGAAGAAAGGAAAAAAAATGATGCTAATTATTTGCACACTTTATTTTTAGAATTAATAGGGATGGACCAGATATTTGATGGTTGTACTGCTCCTGATCAATTTAGAGATTACTTTCATACTTTAGGTCAGATTTCTGAAGAAGTGGGATATCTTAAATTTCATGATGGTTTTTTAGACGGTATTAAAAAAGGTACAATTTCAACAGAAATAATTAAGGGGCATCCTTTTATATAATAAAAATGGTAAACATAAATAAATTTCATTCATACAATTTAAGTAATTTGCCGAAAGGTTGTAAGATGTGTGTGAAAGGAGAAAAATTAGTTTTGTTTGTAACTGGTTTATGTCCAAGAAAATGTTATTTCTGTCCTGTGTCTGATGAAAAGTCTGGCAGGGATGTTGCTTTTGCAAATGAACGAAGAGTATTTTCTTCTGAAGATGTGATTAAAGAAGCGGAATTGATGAAAGCAAAAGGGGTAGGGATTACTGGCGGAGATCCTTTAGTTAAGATTGACCGGACAACTCGTTTTATTACTAAACTTAAAAAGAAATTTGGCAAACAATTTCATGCTCATTTATACACCTCTTTAAGGTTAGTTAATGATGATGTTTTGCAAAAGTTGTACATGGCAGGATTAGATGAAATCAGATTTCATTTAGATTTAGAATCAGGTCAGTTCTGGAACAGATTAGCAATTGCTAGAAAATTTCCCTGGCAGGTAGGTGTAGAGATTCCGTTAATTCCTGGTAAAGAAAAAGAATTGAGGAAATTAATTGATTACGTTCATGATAAAATAGATTTCTTGAATTTGAATGAGTTAGAAGTTGCTGATAATAAATGTTCAAAATTGTTAGAGATGGGTTTTAAAGTTAAAGATGAAATGAGTTATGCTGTTAAAGATTCTTTAGAGTTAGGATTGAAATTAATCAAGCATGTTGAAGAGAAAGATTTTGATTTAAATGTGCATGTTTGTACTGCAAAATTAAAAGATGCTACTCAGTTAACTGAAAGAATTAAAAGGGAAGCGAAATATTCTCATAAAGATTTTGATATTGTTGATAAAGAAGGAATGTTAACTCGTGGTGCATTGTATTTGGATTCGTTAAAACCGGGTGTGGGTTATCGAGAGAGTTTGAAAGAAGACCATTCTGCTGTAATTAGTAAATTG
>JABJOX010000060.1 GCA_018664115.1 Candidatus Woesearchaeota archaeon | reverse complement strand
TTGTCCAGCACAATCCGGACCGGCTTCTTTCGGAACAGCAGCAGTTGGATGACAACAAGTTGCTTGAACACAATCTGTATCTACAGAACAAACTTTTTCTGCAGGGGTGCAAGATATTAATAAAACGGCACTTAACAAAACCAATAATAAAATATATTTTTTCATTTTTAATCACCCTAAATAAATTCTTTTTCGTAAGTTCTTGTTGTATTAATTTCTCCACGTAAATTTTTAACCATTAACTCTTTGACTTTATCTTCTGGATAATTACCCATCAACCAGGACAATTTAATGAACGCTGTTTCTGGTAACATGTCTTCACAAAAAAGACAACCAATCTCAGATAACTTTCTTAAATTAGTATAAACATAAGGATGAACTGCTCCGTATAAACATTGAGAAGTCATCGCAACAATCCCACCATTTTTAATAAAATTCTTTAACAGTTCAAAATTCTTAAGATTAACTCCCATATTAGTAGGAGCGTGTCCTAAACCAGTTCCTTCAATCACAAAGGCTTTATAATTTTCTGTAAAGAATTTAAACAATTTTGGATCTATATTAGGATGAACTTTTAATAAACCAACTTTTTCTGAAAGTTTTTCTTTTAAGATCAGTTCATTATCTTTTGTTTTTTTAGAATAATTTTCATTTAGAAATTTAACGGTTCTTTTATTATAATCTACTAAAGCAATTGGAGAATCATTGATAGCTTTAAACGCGTCTCTTCTACTAGTGTGCATTTTTCTTGTTTTTGTTGCCGGAAGAATTGCACAAACATCATCACTAGCAGAATTATGCATACAAACCGCTACACCAACAAACTTTGTTTTAATAATAAACTCTGCAGCACAAATCAAATTTTGAGTAGCATCGGTACTACCTCGATCAGAACTTCTTTGAGAACCAACCAGCAAGACAGGAATGTTTATCTTTTCAAACATGAATGATAATGCCGCAGCAGTATATCCTAAAGTATCAGTACCATGACCAATAATAATTCCAGCAATTTTCTTCTTAGCATGTTTTTTAATCGCTTCAGCCATTTTTTGATAATTATCAAAGCGCATATCTTCAGACATCATGTTAGAAACTAGTTCTGTTTCAATATTAGCGACACTATTTAATTCTGGAAACATTTCTAATAAATCTTCAGCAGTAAATTTTGCCGAAACTGCTCCAGTTTTATAATCAACTTTACTAGCGATGGTTCCGCCAGTGTGAAGAATTAAAATAGTTTTCTTTTTTTTGTCAAAACTTTTTTCTTTTTCTTCTTTTTGAGATTCTTTTCTTTTCTCAAGCAATTTAATACTAAGAACTTCTTTTCTTGCAAAACCAAGATTATAACCATTATCTAATTTAATGATGATAGTGTTTTCATCCGGATCGGGCATTAAAATACCTTGTTCTGTTTGAGCGTGCGTTTTTATTTCTACTAAGTCGCCTGGATGAGTCATGTATATGAAGAAATAAACTTAGTTTATATATTTTGTTGAAAAAAAGTTAATTATAATTCATTTAGTTTAGATTCCAAATGATGATATGCACTTGGGGAACAAATCCCTTTAAGTTCTTTTAAAAATTGTTTTTTTCTTTCTGTTTTTTCTTTTTCAATAACCGCATTCCCACTAACTTTGTCAGCCAAATAACCATGCAATGCCCTCAAATCTTGATAAGAAAAAACATCTGGTAAAGAATCAACTAAATGATTATAACCCATAACTGTAACTAATTTAACCCCTACTGTTTTTGGATCTTCTAATAATACATTTTCCAAACGTTGGATTCTGTCTAATTTTTGTGATAATTCTTTTGTATCCATAAAAACTTAAAATGATAATTAGTTTAATAACATTTGGTTAATGTAAAATATATTTTAAATTATAGTGGTAATATGAAACATAAAACAACAATTTATTTAAATGAATCAAACAAATGATAACAAATTAAAAATGAGGTACACACAAAATGGAAAATTATAAAATAAAAGATATATCCCTAGCAGAATGGGGTCGGAAAGAAATTAAGATTGCTGAAAAAGAAATGCCAGGCTTAATGGCAGTACGTGAGAAATACAAAGAAACTAAACCATTAGCTGGTTCTCGAATTATGGGTTCATTACATATGACAATTCAAACTGCTGTTCTAATTGAAACATTAAAAGATCTAGGCGCAGATGTAAGATGGTGCAGTTGTAACATTTTCTCTACACAAGATCATGCTGCTGCTGCGATTGCTGCAACAGGAACTCCTGTCTTTGCTTGGAAAGGAGAATCTCTAGCAGAATATTGGTGGTGTACAAAGAAAGCATTAGATTTCGGTGATGGTAAAGGACCAACAATAATTGTTGACGATGGTGGAGATGCCACGATGATGATCCATAAAGGAGTGGAAGTAGAAAAGGACCAAAGCGTATTAGAACAAGATTATTCAAATGAGGGAGAAGATTTCAAAGAATTAATACTTTCATTGAAAGGCACTTACGCAGAAAATAATCAACGTTGGACTAATGTTGCTAGAGAAGTTAAAGGAGTTTCTGAAGAAACTACAACCGGAGTACACAGGTTATACCAAATGGCTAAAGAAAACAAACTTCTCTTTCCAGCGATTAACGTTAACGATTCTGTAACAAAATCTAAATTTGATAATCTTTACGGTTGTCGAGAATCTTTAGTAGATGGTATTAAAAGAGCAACTGACGTGATGTTAGCAGGAAAAGTTGCGGTTGTTGCTGGTTATGGAGACGTTGGTAAAGGTTGTTGTCAATCTTTGAAAGGTTACGGCTGTCGAGTTATTGTAACTGAAATTGATCCGATTAATGCTTTACAAGCTGCAATGGAAGGGTATGAAGTTAAAAAAATGGATGACGCTGCTAAAGAAGGAAATCTTTTTGTAACCACAACTGGAAATTATCATGTTATTGTAGATAGACATTTCCAAATGATGAGAGACCAAGCTATTGTCTGTAACATTGGCCATTTTGATAACGAGATTGATATGGATTGGTTAGATAACAAATCTGGTGCAACAAGAGAAAATATCAAACCGCAATATGACAAATATTTGTTAGATGGAAAAGAGATTTATATTCTTGCTGAAGGAAGATTAATCAATTTAGGTTGTGCTACTGGCCATCCTAGTTTTGTGATGTCAAATAGTTTTACTAATCAAGTTTTAGCACAAATTGAATTGTGGACAAAAGAACATCCGATTGGTGTTACAGTTCTACCAAAAGAATTAGATGAAGAAGTAGCTCGTTTGCATTTGAAGAAAATTGGTGTAGAACTTGACGTGATGACTGATAAACAAGCTAATTATTTGGGAATTAAAAAAGAAGGGCCGTATAAGTCAGAACATTATCGATATTGAGAATGAAAACAAACGATGTAATTGGATTAGGAGCTGCATTAATGGATTTTTTAATAGAGGTTGACGAAGATAAGCTTATTGAATTTGATTTAAAGAAAGGCGAAATGCACTTAGTTGATGAAGAGAAAGCCAAATCAGTTTTAGAAAAAATTAACCATCATCAATTAAAGATTGAAACAATTCCTGGTGGAAGTTCTGCCAACACTTTGAAAGGAATCGCTCTTCTCGGTGGAAAAGCAATTCTCTGCGGAAAAGTTGGTGATGATTCACACGGAGAAGTTTATGTTCAAGAAATTGAAAAGTTTGGACTCCAGAGTAGAATCAAAAAACATAATTTAACAACTGGGCATGCAGTAACTTTTATCACCCCTGATTCTGAAAGAACTTTCTCTGTGCATTTGGGAGCAGCTTTAGAGTTGTATAAAGAAGATGTTCTCGAAGAAGATATTGAAAAAAGTAAAATCTTACATTTAGAAGGTTACCAAATTGAAGGACCAACAAAAGAAACAATTATGCATGCTATTGAATTGGCTAAAAAACATAACACGTTAGTTTCCATTGATCTTGCTGACCCAGGATTAATCAGAAGAAATAAAGAATTTCTGAAAGATTTAGTGATGAACCACGCAGACATAGTTTTTGTTAACGAAAAAGAAGCAAAAGAATTTACAGGATTAGAACCAGAAGAAGCACTTAATGAAATTGCTAAACATACAAAAGTTGCTGTAGTAAAGTTAGGTAAAGAAGGTTCTTTAATCAGTTCGGAAGGAATGATTACAATGATTGATGCTCATTTGGTAGAAGCAGTTGATACTACCGGAGCAGGAGATTCTTATGCCGCCGGTTTCTTATATGGTTACACTAACGAATTAAATATAGAACAGTCTGGAAAATTAGGATCTTTATTAGCTTCGAAAGTTGTTGCTCAAAAAGGTGTTGGGTTGAAAGATATTAATGCTGATGAGTTAAAAGAAAAAGTGAACGAATAGGTGATAACAAAATGGTTAAAATCGGAATTATTGGTG
This sequence comes from Candidatus Woesearchaeota archaeon, assembly GCA_018664115.1. Taxonomy (GTDB): domain Archaea; phylum Nanobdellota; class Nanobdellia; order Woesearchaeales; family GW2011-AR9; genus JABJOX01. The sequence goes on along the minus strand of JABJOX010000060.1, from coordinate 508 downwards.
GGTCTGGGTTAGATAATCCAGAAATATTACAAGATGCTCAAGATCTTGATGTGGAAACAAAATATGGTAAACCAAGTTCACTATTAAAAGTTGGAAAAATTTCCGGAGCAGAGGTAGTTCTTCTTGCTCGGCATGGAAGAGAACATACTATCCCCCCAACACAAGTAAATAATCAAGCTAACATTCAAGCATTAAAAGATATTGGATGTACTCACATCATTGCCACTACTGCTTGTGGTTCGTTAAAGAAAGAAATTGGTAGAGGAGATTTTGTTGTACTAGATCAGTTTATTGATTTCACTAGATTAAGAAAATTAAGTTTTCATGATTCATTTGAACCGGGAAAAATAGTTCACACACCAATGGCCGAACCATTCAATAAAGAGTTAAGAAGTGTGTTGTATGGTACGGCAAAAGAATTAGATTTGAAATGCCATTTCAAAGGAACAGTGGTAACAATTGAAGGTCCTCGCTTTAGTACAAAAGCAGAATCAAAAATGTTTGCTTC
>JABJOX010000058.1 GCA_018664115.1 Candidatus Woesearchaeota archaeon | reverse complement strand
TAACATCGCAACTATGCGAAGTTGTTTATATCCGAAGGATAATAAACAATTTGGGAAATGTCCCGAGCTGAGGGACTTTCCGCATAGTTGCTGTTATATCCCCCGACTGGAGATTTTTAACGACCGAAGGGAGTATAAAATCGTAGGGAGAGCGCAGCGTGGTCAAGGTTTAAATTCCCAAAGGGAATATTAAACCGCAGAAGTCTCTAATTTTCCTGAGGACAGGGGCTTGGCGTAGTTTTCACTAACTGTATTTAGATTTAATAACTGCTTTAGCAGACTATAGTTTAGGGGGAGTTCTTGAGCCGAAGGCTCTTTCAGTTTAGTACATTAAGGGGGAGTTCCGTTTTATCTTTTGAGCGTAGCGTTACTTTGAAAACAAGAAGAAAGGGGCGAGAAAATTGTAGTTTTTAGTGTGTTAGGAAATTGTAGTTGCAGAAACACATAAATTTATAAATATGTGTTGATATTTGTTTATTTAGTTTGTTTTTATAAGGGGCGAGAATGGAAGAAAGTAAGAATATCACATTGAAAGTTAATATTAAGTTATATGATAAGTATAGAGAACTCTGTAAACATGAAGGTTGGATTGTCTCTCGTCAGTTTGAAAAGTTAATGGAAGAAGAGTTAAAGAAGAGGGGGCGAGAAAATGTCAAATAACGATTTAACTTTTATAACAAACGAGAATGGACAGAGTTTATTAAATCGTTTCAACACTCTTACTAAAGGTACTAAATTTTTTGATTGTTTAGTGGGTTATTTTTATTCTAGTGGTTTTCATGCGATGTATAAATCTTTAGAAAGTACAGAAAAGATTAGAATTCTTATTGGGATTAGCACTAACAAAGAAACATATGACTTAATTAAAGAATCTGAAAATCAAGAAGAATTAGGTTTTTCCAGCAAAGAGGCTAAAGTTCATTTTGCAGATAAACTTGTGGAAGAATTTAATCACTCTAAAGATTCTAAAGAAGTTCAAGAAGGGGCACTAAAGTTTATAGAATGGTTAATATCAAAAAAGTTAGAAATAAAAGTTTATCCTGCCGATAGAATTCATGCGAAACTTTATATCATGACCTCTAGTGGTGGTGGATTTGGCGATAAAGGAAGAGTAATAACTGGTTCTAGTAATTTTACAAAAGCCGGATTAAGCGATAATTTAGAATTTAATGTTGAATTAAAAGATAGTAGAGATTATGATTATGCAATTACAAAATTTAATGAGTTATGGGCAAATGCAACTGATGTTTCAGATAAATATGTTGAAACCATCAAGAATAAGACTTGGTTAAATGATGAAATTACTCCCTACGAACTATTCTTAAAATTCATTTATGAATTTCTTAAAGAAAAGATTCAACTTGATCAACAAGAAATTAAGAATGAATACAAACCAGAAAATTTTATGGAATTAGAATATCAAAAAGATGCAGTTAGAGATGCAGGACAAATATTAAATGAATTTGGTGGCGTATTTATTTCAGATGTAGTTGGTTTAGGAAAAACATTTATGACTACAATGCTCGCTCAACAACTGGAAGGTGGAACATTAGTTCTTGCACCACCAATTCTCATAAGTAAGAATAATCCTGGTTCTTGGAGGAACGCATTTTTTGATTTTGGTGTAAATAGGGCTGAATTTCAATCAATTGGTAAACTTGATCAAGTGCTTAAGCAAGGTACTGATAGATATCAAAATGTCATTATTGATGAAGCTCATCGTTTCAGAACAGAAACAACTCAAATGTATGAAAAGCTATACAAAATATGTCGTGGAAAAAAGGTAATCCTTGTTACTGCTACTCCATTAAACAACACTCCAATAGATATTTTGGCTCAAATAAAATTATTCCAAAATGCACATAAATCAACACTTCCAAATCCAAGAGTTCTTGACTTAGAGAAATATTTCAAACTTCTTCAGAATAAATTAAAAAATCTTCATAGACAAGAGAATAAAAAAGAATATTTAGAAGTAGTTAAAGAAAATGCTAAAGATATAAGAGAGAATGTATTAAAACATCTGATGGTAAGAAGAACAAGAACAATCATAGATAAATATTATAAAAAAGACTTAGCAAATCAAGGGTTAAAATTTCCAACTGTTAAAGATCCAGAAGGAATAATTTATCAATTTTCAAAGGAAACTGATTCTATCTTTAATGAAACTCTTGAATTGGTTGCACATAAATTCAAATATTCTCGTTATACTCCATTGCTTTACCTAGTTGAAGAACTTCCAGAGAACCAACAGACACCACAAAAAAACATGGGAAAATGGATGAAAATATTACTATTAAAAAGACTTGAAAGTAGTTTTTATGCGTTCAAAAAATCTATTTCAAGATTTATTTATTCTTATGAAAGATTTTTAGAAGAATACGAAAAAGGTTACGTTTACATTAGTGAAAAATACACTTCAAAGGTATTTGAGTTATTAGATGATGAAGAAGTTGATGCTGTTGAAAAGTTGATTGAACAGGATAGGGCTAAAAAAATTGAGTCTAAGAAATTTAGTAAAGATTTTATAGACGATTTAAAGTCAGATCTCAAAATATTAAAACACATTGATGGAATGTGGAAAAAAGTTGATAACGACCCAAAATTAGAGACATTTGTTAAATTTCTTAATAGTAAAAAGCACTTAAAAGAGAATAAATTAATAGTTTTTACAGAATCAAAAGAAACTGCTGAATATTTAGAAAGTAAATTAAATCCTCTTTTTAATAACAAAGTGATTTCTTATTCAAGTGTTTCAACAGAAGCTGTAAGAGAACGAATTATTGATAATTTTGATCCTGCTTCAAAGAGCAAAAAGAGTGATGTGAGAATATTAATAAGTACCGAAGTTCTATCTGAAGGAGTAAACTTAAATCGTTCTAATGTTGTGATTAATTATGATATTCCATGGAACCCTATCAGAATGATGCAAAGGGTTGGTAGAATTAATAGAGTTGGGAAAAATTTACCATTTGATGAAATTTACACTTACAACTTCTTTCCAGCAGGTCCAATTGATGAAAAAATTAGTTTAATAGCAGCAGCAGAGGTTAAAATTCAATCATTTATAGAAATGCTTGGAAATGATGCGAAATTATTAACTGATGAAGATGTTAAGTCGCATGAATTATTTAGGCGATTGAATTCTAAAGAAATTCTGATGGGCGAAGAAGAAACAGATGATCCTGAGTTAGAATGGCTCATTAAATTAAGAGAAATTAGAGATAACAATCCAAAATTATTTGAACAAATAAAGCGACTTCCTAAAAAATCAAGAACCATTAAGAAAAATGCTTCTGAAAAAGGATTATTTACATTTTTTAGAAAAGGAAAACTAAGAAAATTGTATCATAATAATGGGGTTCTTATCAATGAGATTGATTTTGAAGAAGCAATAAAATTATTGAAAGCAGAAGAGTCTAAAAAACAGAAAAGTGTTTTTACAGCAGAATTTTATAAACTTCTTGAAGAAAACACAACAGAATTTAAGAATTTTTTTATCAGTGAAGATATTTCTCAAACGGGGGGAAGTAAAGGACATGAAGGTAAATTAAAGAAGATCATCAAAGCGATGTTAAAGAAACCAGATGGGCTAACTGATGAAGATGAGGATTATCTACAAAAAATTCTTAATATAATTCAAGATGGAGCAATACCAAAAGAAACACTTAAGAGAATTAATAATTCTCTTAAAAAGGTAGAAATAAACAATTTAAAGATTCTTACAAAAATAAAAACAATTGTTCCAGACAATTCCGAATTATTCAAAGAAGCTTACGCAAGTTTTGCGGGGAATGTTGAAGGTCCAAGAGAAGTAATATTATCGGAGATGTTTCTAAATGAATGAAAAACAAGCTAAGGAGTTATTAGATTATACATTTAATAAAGAATTTGATTTTGTTAATTTTTCCAATCTTTTGAAAGAATTACTGAATACTTCCAATCTTTACAAGCAAGATAAAACACAATTTATTGATAAACAGTTTAAAAATTATATATTAAATGTTATCAAACTAGGACAATATAAAGATGTAAGTAATAAATCCGTAGAAATTCTTGCGGTTAAACTAGCAACTCATTCTTCTTTAGATAGAGCAAGAACTATGCAGAGAAATTTTATTTCAACATGGTTATCAAAAAATTCAAATGAACCTGTTGGAGCTCTCGTTGCTTTTTATAGCGATGAAAAAGATTGGAGATTTTCTTTTGTAAAATTAGAATATAATTTAATGAAAGATCAAAAAGGAAATCTAAAAGCACAAAAAGAACAAACTCCTGCTAAAAGATATTCTTTCCTTGTTGGGCCAAACGAACCTAATCATACTTGTAAAAGTCAATTTGTTCATCTGTTAGTTGATGATCATGATCCAACACTTAAGGAAATAGAAAAAGCATTTGGTATTGAAAAAGTAACTAAAGAGTTCTTTGAGAATTATCAGAAAAGATACTGGGATTTAAGAGATTCTCTAGAGAGAGTAATAAAGAGAGATGCTAATGTCAAAGAAGAGTTTATGAGAATAGTTCAAAACGATGAAGAAGAACTTAAAAATTTTGTTGTTGAGTTCTCAAAAAAACTCTTAGGACAAATAGTTTTTCTTTATTTTTTACAAAAAAAAGGTTGGTTAGGGGTTGGGATTTACGATAAATGGGGAACTGGACCAAAAGATTTTATGAGACGGTTATTTGGTGGCGGAAAACAAAATTATAAACCATTAGTGAAGTATGATAACTTTTTCAATGATATCTTAGAACCATTATTTTATGATACTTTGGCAAGGAAAAGGGATGGGGATTATTGTAAATTTGGAAATGTTGCATTTAAGATTCCATTTCTTAATGGGGGATTATTTGAGCCATTAGATGGATATAAGTGGGAAGCAACGGACATAACCATTGATGATAATATCTTTAAAGATATTTTAAATACATTTGATGAGTTTAACTTCACAGTTAAAGAAGATGAACCATTAGAAAAGGAAGTTGCGGTAGACCCAGAAATGCTTGGGAAAGTCTTTGAGAATCTTCTTGATGTTAGTGATAGAAAATCAAAAGGAGCGTTTTATACTCCTCGTGAGATTGTTCATTATATGTGTCAACAATCTTTAATCAATTATTTAGAAACAAATACTTCTATATCACGAGAAGATATTGAAATATTTATTGAGATGGGAGATATTACAACATCCAATGATGAACGAATATTAATTCAGATTAAAGAAAAACAAGAAAAAGTTTCAAAAGGAATTATTTCTAGTGCCATTTTTGCTAAAGAAGTAGAAGAGTTATCTAATCAACTTAATCTCCCTAAATCAATCGTTCAAAATAAAGAACCAATTGATAAACTATTGAAAGATATTAAAGTAGTTGACCCTGCTGTTGGTTCTGGTGCTTTCCCTATGGGAATGATGAACGAGATAGTAAACGCTCGTTCTATCCTCTCTTTATTCTTCTCTGAAGAAAGAAATGTTTATGACATAAAGAGAGAATGTATAGAGAACTCTCTTTATGGGGTAGATATTATGCCCTCTGCGGTTGATATTTGTCAATTAAGATTTTGGTTGTCTTTAATTGTTGATGAGGAAGATAAAGATAAAGTAAAACCTCTTCCAAACTTAGATAATAAAATTATGTGTGGAAATTCTTTATTAGAAGAATTTGAAGGAGTTAAACTTTTTGATGAAAGTTTACTTGGTGAAGAAGTTAAGGATATAAGACCAGAATTAGTAAGAATTGATAATGAGATTAAAGAATTAAATCTTAAGATTGGTCAAATTATTACAGGTAAGATTAAAGGTGATTATAAAGAATTAAAGAAGGACGTTCAGAAAAAAGAACGTGAGAAAAAGAAATTGTTAGAAAAGCCTAATGAGGAAAGAAACACCACTCTTGATAATATTGGAAATGTTAAAAGAAATGAAGCTAAAATCAAGTTAAGAAAATTTGAAGCAAAGCAAAAAGAATTCTTCAATTCATTTGATAGAGATACGAAAACAAGATTGAAAAAAGAGATGGATCAATTAGAGTGGGAACTTATCAAAGTAACATTAGAAGAGCAAGGAAATGCAGAAGCATTGGGAAAACTTGATAAGATTATGCAAAGTAAGAGTAAACCATTCTTTTTATGGAAACTAAAATTTGCAGAAGTATTCCAGAGAAAGAATCCAGGATTTGATGTTGTTATAGCTAATCCTCCGTATGTTGAATTCAAAAATCTTGATAAAGATCAAAAAAACCTTTTAGAAAAAGTATATTCTTCAACTACTGGAAAATATGATCTCTATATTCCATTTATTGAAAAATCTATTTCTCATTTGTCATGTCAAAAGGGATTTATTACTTTTATTTGTCCGACTAGATTTTTAAAAAGGGATTATGGTAAGGGGATTAGATTATTTATTAAAAATAATGCTAAAGTATTTGAAATTGTTAATTTCACGGATTATCAGGTTTTTTCTGAAGCTATGACCTATACTGGGATTTTTTCATTCATAAATGATTATGAGCCAAATTCAGAGATAATCTATAAGAAGGTAAAGAATAATGCTATTGTTAACAAAGATATTATTACTAGATTATTACATTCTAAAAAAGATAACGATTTAATTGAAGTAATCAATTCTACAATGAAAGATTTGGGTGATGCACAATGGTTTTTTCACAATAAAAAAAATGCTTTAATTATCAACAAAATGGTTGATAATTCTGCTACTCTCCGTTCAATAAGTGAAGGAATTTATCAGGGGATCGCTACTGGAAAAGATGGTGTTTTTGTTATAAAAGAATCTGAAATACATAAAAATGGATATGAAATGCCCATATTACAAAAATTCTTAAAAGGTAAAGATGTGGATAAGTATCTGCTCAAATGGTCAAAAAATTATGTAATTTATCCCTATGATGAAAATGGAAAAGTGATTTCAGAGAATATATTAAAACAAAATTATCCTAATATTTATTCTTATTTAATCAGTCAAAAAAATAATCTTTCAGGAAGAGGTTATTTTGATAAATCACCAAAGAGATGGTTTGAACTTTGGAACCAACGTTCATTAAATAGATTCAAACAAACTAAATTGCTAACATTAGATAATGCTAAAAAAAATAGTTTTGCTTTAGATGAATTAGGATTTACAGGTTCTACAACTGTATATTCAATAATTCTTAAAGATAAAAGTAAAGAAAATTACAAATATATTCTTGCACTTCTTAATTCAAAACTAATGAATTATTATCATAAGAATACCACAATACCACAAGCCGGTGGTTTTTTTAGATATCAGGCAATATTTATTGAAAATTTTCCCATTAAATTTAATGATCAAAAACATAATATTGTTGAGGTTGTAGACAGAATAATTACAATCACAAAAAGTGCAGATTATTTAAATAATATGGATGAGCAAAATCATGTGAAAAGTTTAGAAAAACAAATTAATAAGTTAGTTTACAAAACTTATGAGTTGACTGACAAAGAAATTGAGACAATTGAAAAATATACCAAAAATGAGTAAAAAAAATATTTTAGATATTAAAGGAATTTGTTTTTCGGCAATTCCAGAACACATTGAAAGAATCTTCAAAAAGAAGGACATATTATTTCCAAAAATATTAGTCCATGATTCTTTGCCTCTTTATTGTATAGCTGGTCAAAAGTTTTTTTTCTATAAATCTCACTCCAAAAAAGAAATTGTAGGAGAAGGAACCATTAAAAGTTTATCAATGCTAACTTATAATCAATTCCTATCAAAATTAAGTGATTCTTTTATTACGAAAAAAGAATTAGAGAATTATGTTAATAACAGATATGATAAGAGAATTATTTCGTTTAAGATATCTAATCTATTTTATTATAAAAAACCAATTAAACTAGATTATTATATAACTATGGGAGGGAAATATATTACTAATAAAGAGTATTATAAATGGTTTCATAAAAATAAGTAAATGGCATCATATGGTTTTAAAATAATGAAAGGGGATCATCCTGGAGATTTGCACGTTCATGTATATTATAATGCTAAAAGTGGATATGGAAAGCAATTAGGCAAGTATAGGATTCCATCTTTAGAACCATTACCTGGAACAAAACAAAAATTAAATGAATCTGAAATTAAATTTTTAAAAAATTGGCTTAATCAAGATAAGCAAATGAAAAAACTTAATGATTGTCTTAAATCAACAGTTTTTAGTTCACACGAAATAGGAAAAAGTGCAATGAGGAGAGTTAAGCAAGGCAATCTTTTAAAAGAAGGTGGTGAAACATTCATTGTAATAAAAATTCCTATTGTTGATAGAATAGAATAAAATCACATAAAATTCAGCCCCTCAAGTTTAAGTTTATTAAAAAATAATCTTAGATGCTTCTGGTTAAATTTCAATAAGAAGATTAAACGCCCAGATTCAATATTTCCATCTTTACCCTCTGGGATGGAATAAAGTTCTGAAAGGACATTTTGATTTCTTTATGAGAAAGAGAGAAATGCCTGAAGCTTCAGAAGAGTGTGGGTTTTGTAAGTGGATTAATATAAATAATAATTTTTAATCAGTGTTTAACTTCAAAATTCTATCAAATATTTTCTCATTCTCTATTTCAGTTAAAAAGTTTTTCAGAAATTTGTAATTGAGTTTAGTCATTTCTTCAGGTTTTTTAAAATTAAATTTTGGTCCTCCACCCATCCATTTATATCCTGCCCAATATTCTATATTTTTTGGATTGAAGTAAATTCTTGCCCAACATCCCTGACCACATTCTCGTGGTTCATGCGCCCATGTTCCACCAAAGACCCATAAGTTTTTACTAGATTTATGAAAAATTCTCGCCCCCTCTTCACTCTTCAAAAATTCATCTTTCCATTCAAATAGTTTTTTACAGATTTCAATTTTCTCGCCCCTCTTAGAACTCTCGTTTTGTCTGAAAAGTTTACGTTGTTTCTTATCTTCTTGTTCTTCAGTTATATCCTGTAATTGTTCTTTTTCTTCTTGTTTCTTCTGTTTATCAAGTGCAGTTTTGAAAGATTTTGGTACGTTCATGCCATCTTAAAAGTTATTCTGATTTAAATATTTTATTGAACAATATATTCTTATTGGAATATTTAGTTTTCTCGCCCCCTCTCGTTTTTTTAGTTTTTAGTTTAGTTTTAGTTAGGAACTCCCTCCCGTTAAATTTAGTTTTTTAGAAAGTTAGAACTCCCCCGTTAGTTTACAGTTAGTGAAAATTTGGGAGAATGAAATGAACCGCATAGACAATGTTATAGATAGTTACGAAGTAATTGTCGTTTTTTGTGTTTTTGTCGTCTATGCGAAGCCAAGCCCCGTTAAGTGTTCAGGTTACTTTGTCGTTCCCACAAAGGAAAATTAGAGATTGGATATAACGTTGCAACTATGCGAAGTCTCAAAAGGGTGGCATCTGGGATGAGGCAAACCACAGCCCGAGCAGGTAAGGGTAAATTTATTTTGAAAATTATAAATTTGGTTTGAGATTTGGGAGAGAACCGTATAGTTGCTGTTAGTTTCGTTTTCCGCTACGAAGTCCGGAAAACCTGCGTCCGCAGAGTTTGTCCACCCCCGTGCATAATAAGTTGGTGCCGTTACAATATAGTCTCAACATTTCATTGTTCATAGAAAGGGGTTTTCCTCGTTTGAGCCGTAGGCTTCTTCAGTTAAAGAAGGAAGGGGCGTTTTAGAAAGTCAGAATATTGTCCACAAAACAGAAAGATTTATATATTATGTGGACAATAGTTATTATGTGGCATACATTGATAAGATTAAGTCTGGGAAAAAGACATTTTATTATCTGGGAAAGACTATAAGGATAAGGGAAAATAAATGGAAAAAAATCAGAATTAAGTTAGGAGAAAAAAAACCAACAAAAGAAGAAGTCAGAAAAAAGTTAAAAGAATTGAAACTTGAAGAATACAAAGTTTACAATAAAGATTATTTGGATGCCAACAAATTAGAAGTTATTGATGATTTTAAAGAAGTTTACAATAATCATCTCAAAAAAATCCCTAAGACTGTTGCTGAAAAAGAAGAAGCTGATTTCGTAATTAGATTTACTTATAATTCAAATGCGATAGAAGGAAACCGATTAACATTAAGAGATACTTATTTAATCATTAAAGAAAAACAGATTCCCTCTGGTGCTCCTCCGAAAGATTACAATGAAGCTATTAATGGAAGAGAAGCATTTGAGTATATCAAAAAGTATAAAGGAAAATTAACAGTGGAATTTCTTGAAAAGATAAATTTGATCTTAACTAAAAATACTGGCGTAATTTACCCTGGAAGAATCCGTTTTTTTCCTGTAAAGATTGAAGGGGCAGATTTTACTCCTCCGGAGCCAGAGAAAGTAAAGCCATTATTGAAAGAAATGATTAAATTTTATTATGAAAATAAACGCAAAATCCATCCATTCGTTTTAGCTTGTCTGATTCATGCTCAATTTGTAGAGATTCATCCATTTGAAGATGGAAATGGAAGAACAGGTAGATCATTAATGAATTGGATTTTAATGCAAGCCGATTACCCTAAAGTCTTTGTTCCAGTTAAAGTAAGGCAAAAGTATTATGAAGCAATTGATCTACACAATGAAAAAGATATTAAAGGTTATTGCGAAAAAATGTTTGAAGTTGTAATGGAGCAATTTAAACTTTAATGTTGTCCACTTCATGTGATGATCAAATTAATTTGTGGACAACATAAATCTACTGCTTAATAATCTGATTAACTTTTTGGATCACTTTCTTACCTGCTTCAGTAATGGAATAAAGACGAGATAATTTTGCTTTTGGAGTTAAGCATTTCACAAGACCTCTTTTTTCCAGATCAGCCAAAGCTCTGCTTGTTGTCGATTGATGAGTTTGAATTTCTTTAGCTAAAATTGTTGGTGTTTTCTCTATCTCTAATAATGCTTTTAAAATTCTTCTCCTAACTTTTCCAGATAAGACATAGCTTAATAGCTCTTTCATAGCAAGAATGTAGCATAATCAATATAAAATCTAAATTAGCATTAACATAGCTTAAACATAGCAAATCTTTATAAATCAGTAAAGTTTACTGATTTATCATTAAGTTAAAATGAGGTGTTAATAATGAAAAAAGCTATTTTTGCTGTGTTAAGTTTGTTAATTGTTACTATGTTTTTAGTAGGATGTACCCAAGAAGGAGAAAAAGTAGATGTTGTTGATGAGCAAGGGAATATTGTTGGTGAAGCTTTTAGATATGCGCCAGGTAAATATAGGTTACCACAAAAATTACCATCAAAAGAAGTTTTAAAACCTAAACTGTTTATACTAAAAGAAATTATAACACTTCCTGATAATTCTTGTGAAACTGATGCCGATTGTTCTGGTTGTGCAAAATGTTTTAATGGAGTTTGTGAAAAACCAGGTTGTTTAGGGCCAACAGGAGATGATTATGAGGTTGGAATGGGTTTTATAGGAGATGCTCCAATAACTGGTCAAATATCAGTTTGTGAAGAAGAATCTTGCCCCAGTGGATATTGGCCAATTGGAGGCGGAGGCGGAGGAACGTGTTGTGCAACTTGGGATGAATGTAATTCTGATGATGATTGTGACTCTAATTTTTGTGTAACTCAAAATGTCAAAGAAAGTTATCCAAATATATTTGGCACTGGTTCAATAGGTAATTTTTGTGATAGTTGTTTCAAAAGTGGAACCGATTTATGTCAAGATAATAAAATATGTCAACAAGGAATTTGTATTTAATTTTTTATTTTCCTTTTTTTCTTAAACGCCCCTATTAAACTTTTTTTAGAGGAAAACCCTATTAACAATGTAGTTTTTAGTATCATTCTTTAAATCAAGGCACCAACTTTAAAGTTTTTAGAATTTAGCGTAAATGTCTACGTTCTCAGGTGGTGGACAAATTGAAACTAACGATGTTAAGCTTCCACCACTTTATGTGGTGGCAAGGAGGCGAAGCCGACGCAGAGTTCGTTCATTACCACACATAAAAAGTTGGTGCCGTTACACTTGTGGTTTAGTATTTCATAGTTCTTAGTTAGGGGTTTTCCTCATTTAAGCCGAAGGCTGTTTTAGTTAAAGAAAAAAAGGGCGTTTTAGATTCACATAAATTTTTAAAGTAAGAGTTTGTTTTAGTAGTTATGAAGAAAAAAGAGTTTGATTTCCTCTTAAAAGAAGGAGAAGGGTATAATCTAGAGTTTAAAGAGACAGATTCTAATTTAGCTAAAGAAATTTGTGCTTTAGCTAATGCTAATGGAGGTAAGGTTTTGTTAGGTGTTACTGATGATAGCAAAATTAAAGGCATTAATATTACCAACAAGTTCAAATCTCAAATAACAGATTTAGTCAGGAACTTTGATCCAAAATTTCAAATTACTTTAGAAGAAGTGGATAACATTTTAATTATTAATGTTCCAGAAGGAACTAACAAGCCATATTCCGTTAATGGAAAATTTTATCTTCGTTATGGACCAAATTCTCAACAGCTTAGCAGAAATGAGATTAGAGAATTTTTTCTTAAAGAAGGTTTGATATTATGGGATGAGAAAGAAAACCAAAATTTTGATCTAGAAAAAGACTTTAGCAAAGAAGCGTTCAACAATTTCATTCAAAAATCAAATTTGACTAAAATTTTAAGCAAGAAAGAGTTACTACAAAATCTTTCTTTATTGAAAAATAATCATTTAAAAAATGCAGGGGTATTATTGTTTGCTAAAGACATTCAAAAATTCTTCCTCAAAGGGATAATTACTTGTGTCCTCTATGAAGGAACAGACAAAGTAAACATCATTGACAAAAAAGATTTTACTAAAGATTTGTATTCTAATTATTCTGATGCGATTAATTACATTAAATCAAAACTGAATACAAGAATAATTATCACTGGAGGACCTCATCAGAAGAAGTTAGAACTTCCTGAAAAAGCATTAAGAGAAGCTTTAGTTAATGCAATCGGACATCGTGATTATAATGTCCAAGGGGCTAAAGTTCTTGTTGAAATTTCTCTTGACAAAGTTGAGATTACAAATCCAGGTGGTTTAGTTAAAGGTTTGAAGAAAGAAGATTTTGGTAAGAAAAGCTTAAGCAGGAATAATCTGCTCTTTGGTCTATTACAAAGAATAGATTTAGTTGAAGATATTGGTTCAGGAATTAAGCGTATGAGAAAACTGATGAAAGCAGACGGATTAGAAGAGCCTAAATTTGACTTTTCAGAAGATTGGTTTACTGTTACATTCAAGAGACCACAATTACAGAAGTTGGGTGATAGATTGGGTGAAAAGTTGGGTGATAATCAGAAGAAGATTATTGAATTAATGAAAGGAGACAAGCACATATCTATCCCTCAAATTTCTAAAATAATTGGAATAAGCACAACTGCTGTTGAAAATAATATTTCTAAATTAAAAGAGAATGGAATTGTTAAAAGAATTGGTTCTGCTAAAGCTGGTTATTGGGAAGTAAAATCATAAAAATCTGCTAAAAGTGTCTTACCCCAATCTAAAAGGGAGGGTATGACCAGACACTTTCTTTGAAAAGCAGATTTTTAGGATACCAAAAATTTCCGCCCTAAAGGATGGGGTATTAAACCCCATTCAAAAATTCCGGGCAAAATTTTTTAGTATAATTATTGAATTTCTTCTAAAACTTCTTTGCCTAAGTTTGTAATCTGATAAATCTTGTAAATTCTATCTTTTGGATTAAGACATTTGACTAATTTTCTTTTTTGCAATTCAATTAATGTTCTCCTAACATGGGTCCTGTACATTCTGCTTTCATGATGCAATTCAGCTTGACTTTTCTTTTTTTCAGCTAGTAATTGCAAGATTGTATTCCTGTTTTTAGCTCTCTTAATGAAAGCTACAAGATACGCATTTACCATGTAACCAATATAAGACCAAATTGTATTTAACGGGATTAGACCACAATGTGACCAAAAACAATATAAACCCTGAAGTTTTTCTTAGTTTATTATTAAAGTGAGGTGTTTAATATGAAAAAATTAATTTTATTGTTAAGTTTGTTAGTTGTTATGTTTTTAGTTGGTTGTACACAAGAATCTATTGATCCACAAAGTGTAGAAGATGTTACAGAGGAGGATTTAGCAGAATTGCCAGAAGATTTACAACCACAAATAACTGAAGAAAGTGCTTTAGCTGGTCAAGCAGTCAATTGGGGAGATTGTGAAGATTCTGACTCCGCTACTATTTATGATAAAAATTCATTATTAACAAAATCTACAACTACTTATGGAAGCGGTTCAAAAGAAGATAAGTGTTATACTTGGTATGAAGGAACTCCTAACGAGAAAACAAGATTAATTGAAGGAATTTGTCGGCAAACGCGTTCTGGAAGTAAATTTAGTTACTGGTATGCTGATTGCAACCAAAAGTTTGGCGATGGTTTTGAGTGTGTTGATGGTGCTTGTATTGAAGTAGTTGAAGAAGAATTCAGTGGGATCGAAGGAATAGTTTTAACTGTTGATCCGAGTAATCCCCCACAAAGTATTATTGATCAAGAGACAATTGTTGCATTAATTGATATAGAAAATAAAGGTGGTTATGAAGTTGGAGCAGAGGATTGCTTTGTAAGAATGACCGGGTTTGATTACAGCATATTAAACTTTGGTCCTGGGGTGACTCAATCTTGCTCAGGTAATTTGGAATCTCTTTCTGGAGGTGAGTCAATTGAACTAAATTTTGAAGGAAATATTAATTTACCTCTGGGGGTTCTTAATTATACTCCAGAATTAAATTTTATTGCCTGTTACAGATACCACACTGGTGCAAGTCCTAATGTATGCGTTGATCCATTATTCTATCAGATATCAACAGAACCCAATATTTGTGTGCCTCAAGATATTAATATGCAAGGTGGCCAAGGTGCCCCAGTAGGAGTTAGTTATGTGGGTGTAGACATGATTGGAGATAAAGCAATTTTTGAAATAAATGTAGAAAACTTTGGAGCCGGAACAGTTTTAAGTTCTTCTGTTAACATCCAAGGTTGTACACAAACAATTAATTATAATGATTTTAATAAAGTGGATTATAATGTTCAACTAAGTGGAGGAACATTAGACCACTGTCTCCCTAATAATTTTGTTAACTTAAACAATAACAAGGGAAAAATTGTTTGTAGTTTTGATGTAGTTGGAAATGTTGCTTTTGAAACTGATTTAATTATTGACTTAGATTACAAGTATATAGAATCAAAAGTAAAACCTGTAGCAATTTTTAAGAGTTCTTAATTATTTTTTTTCTTTTTTTCTAAAACGCCCATTTATATTTTTTTAAAGAAGAACACCCTGTTAGTAAATTAGTTTTTAGTATCAGTTTTAACATAGAGGGACCAACTTTAAAGTTTTTAGAGTTTAGCGAAGCGTACGACGTTTTTAGGTAATGAACGAATTAGACTTAACATCGGAATTTAACGAAGTCGCCGAAGGCGATTTGGGAAAAATGCGAGCCGAGCATTTTTCCGTTAAATTCCTGTTAATTGCCCCGAGCCGATAGGCGAGAGCGCAGCGTGGTCGAGGATTTCGAAGAAATCCGAAG
>JABJOX010000057.1 GCA_018664115.1 Candidatus Woesearchaeota archaeon | reverse complement strand
TTCTTCAGGTTTACCAGAACAGCTGATAATTGGCATTCCAGAAATTGCTTCGTTTAATCCCGGAGCAGAAATTTTTACACCGGTAGCAGCTGTAACTTGTTTAACATTTTTGAATTTACTTTTCTTTTCTCGCATCTCGGCTAGTTCTGCCGGTTCTAATAATGCTCTCACTTTGACAACGATGGCTTGATCTATGCCACCAATGACTAGAGTATCATTAACTTTTAATTGGCCATTATAAATAATGGCATCTAAAGTTGTTCCCATTCCTTTTTCTTCTTTAACTTCTAAGATTGTACCTTTAGCATTACCAGTCTCTTCGATTTCTAATTTTTTTTCTAAGAACTTCTGTGCTAACCCAGTAAGAACCATTAGTAATTCAGGAATTCCTTGACCAGTATGTGCGGAAACGGGAACAATAGCAATTTGTTTAGTATAATCTTCTACTCGATCAAATCGTTCTGATTGCAAACCATGTTCAGCGACTGTTCCAACTAATTCGTATAACTTTTTTTCAAATTCCCCTTGCATTTGCGGATTCATATTGTTAATGTTTTGTAAGAGAAGTTTTTCTTTATCAAATTGCCAGCCATGGATTAAATCGATTTTATTGGCAGCAATAATAAACGGAACTTTATTGGCTTTAAGAATTTCTATCGATTCAATAGTTTGCGGTTTAAAACCTTCAGTAATATCAACGATTAAAATGGCAATGTCTGCTAAAGAGCCGCCTCGTTTTCTTAGAGAAGTGAAGGCAGCGTGGCCAGGCGTATCGATGGCTAGAAGTCCAGGAACACTGAGTTTGCCTTTGAAAGCGTTAAGCAAAGGGCCACAGATTTTTTTAATTGTCTCCATAGGAATAATAGAAACTCCTACGGCTTGAGTAATTCCACCAGCTTCGCCTTTAGTAACAGCGGTTTGTCTAATTTTATCTAGTAAAGATGTTTTACCGTGATCTACATGTCCGACTACTGTTAGGAGTACCTTTCTAGTTGCCATGTTTAGATTATTATTGAAGTTCTTTTTTAAATTTATCTTTAAATTAATTATTACTGCAGTCCCACAATCATTATATACTTTTTCCTTTTCTTTACTATCATGGTAGACGCAATAAGATTGGATTGTAAATATACAGCTTCTTGTAAACATGATTGTTTAGTTAAAGAGACTGAAAAAATTTATACAGCTGATGAAACTCCCTTGGGAGAAATTGGAATTTTTACTAACGGAAATCTATTAGGGACAGAAGTTACCGGTTATGATTTAGCTAGGAAAGCGCAAGAGTTTTCTCTGAAAAAATCTCCTCCTAATCCAAATATAAGAAGTGTTTTTAAATTAGTTAATTGGAGAACTTATGAAGGTGTGGTAACTATTAATTCAGCAATTCAAGCATTAGGAATTAAAGATTTAAGAGTTGCGACCCCAGATGATTTGTTTTCTTTAGCTAGAAATGTGTATGGGCGTTATCGAAGTTGTGAATCTTTTAAAGATTTAAGTGTTCAAAGAGAGGAAAAATCTAAAAAAGTTAGTGAGTTATACCGGGGAAAAAGAGCGGAAATAATTGCAACAAATCCTAATGCTGATTGGGCGGATCATTTTGCTGGAGAGCTTAGTGTGATGTCAGAACATTTTAAAATTACTGATGAAGTTTCTGGAAAAGATGCTAATCCAGTTGATTTTCTTAAATTAACTGGAGAAAGAATTCCTTACATTGAACGTTCAATTAGTATGACTCCAGGAATAGTATTGTTTGGTTCAGAAGAATCTCTTGATCAAGGTAGAAAGTATTTTGAAACTAAATCTTTTGAAGATTTTAGTATGAATTCCATTATTTATGATTTATATCAACAATTAATTGATGCAAAAGCAATTTCTGGAGTAGAAGATTTTCCCGTTATGCTTCATGGATTGGAAGCAAGATTACCAACAGAAATTGAAGGCGATGACCTCCTTTCATTTTTTCAGAAATCAAGTAATCATTTTTTTCATGCAGAGAGATCAACAGCAGTTCCTTTAAGATTTTTACAATCTACTCCTGGAGAAGAGAATCTTCATGATTTAGATTTGGCTTTAGATTTTTCAACACTGGTTGGGAAAAATTCTTTACCTCTTAATACAGAAAGTGATGGGGAAGCGGGAAGTGGTCTTATTAGTACTTGTTTTAGAGAAGGCATCATACCAATTAATTTTCTTTTGGATGGAGATTGTTCAGAAAAATCCCCTTATGTACCTTATGTTGATATTCAGGGAGGTCACTATGCAGATCAGATTATGTTAGTAAAACCTTCTACAAAGGAAAAATAGTTAAATAACTTTTTCTTTTATTTTTTTTATATGAAACTTATCACAGAACAAACAACGAAAATCAAAGCAACTCTTCCAAAACGAGATGCGAACAAGAAACAAGAAGTATTTTATAATCCGATGATGAAGTCTAATAGAAACATTTCAATTGTGTTATTGAATTCTATTTCAAATAAAGGAATGGGTTTAGCTTTGCCTCTAGCAGGTTCTGGGATTAGAGGGTTACGTTTTTTGAAAGAGTTGAAAAAAGGAAAGTTAGATTGTTTATATTTGAATGATAAAAAAGAAAATTTTGTTGAGAACATAGAAGAGAATTTAGAATTGAATGGTCTCTTTAAAAAGAATATAAAAATTTCTAACGAAGATGCAGAACTATTTTTATTAAATCAACATTGCGACGAATCATGTGGATACATGGACTACATTGACATTGATCCGTTTGGAACTCCTAATCCTTTCATTTCTGTGGCGGTTAACAAGATTAAACGTAACGGGATTTTAGCAATAACAGCAACAGATACGGCGGCTTTAACTGGAACATATCCAAAAGTTACTAAAAGGAAGTATTGGGCTCGGTCTTTAAGGAATTATATGATGCATGAGATTGGGTTGCGGATATTGATTCGGAAAGTTCAATTACAAGGAATTCAGTTTGACAAAGCAATGGTTCCTATTTTAGCTTATCACAAAGATCATTATTTTCGGATTTATTTTAGAAGTGAGAAGGGCAAAGTTAAATGTGATGAATTAATCAAACATCATCAGTATTTATTGTTTTGTCCGCAGTGCCTAAATCATAGGGTTTCTAATTATAATTTAGGGAAATGTGATTGTAAATTTAATTTTGATTACGCTGGGCCATTATGGACAGGAAAGTTATTTGATTCAAAACTAGTTTCTAAGATGGTGAAAAACAATAAGTTTCCAGAGGAAGAGAAGTTTCTAAATACTTTGAAAGCAGAAGCTAAGAAAGATTTAGTTGGTTTTTATGATTTGCATGTGATTGGTAAGAAATATAAATTAGAACCAAAGAAGATGGATCTAATGTTGAAGAAGTTAAAAGGGACAAGAACACACTTTTCTTTGTACGGGATAAAGACTGAGAAAAGTATTAAGGAAATTCTAAAGATAATAAAAAATAAAAAAAAATAATCTTTTTACATAAAATGTTTTCTCATGTACGGACATGCAAAAAAACTTACGTTAATTAGCGCCAATAGAACTAGAGAAGCTAACCACTTATCAACACTTACTTCTAACACATACAATAGATAGTAGAAGAAGAAATACAATCCTGCTTCTGATACTAATGTCCAGAACCAACATGAACTGCTACAACATCCACTGCCACATGTTTTTCCAACAGTTTTTGGTGCTGATTTTTTTGCAACTTTTCTTTTTTTAGCCATTATAATCACCTCTTTTTGTAAAGATTAACATTAAGAAGAAATCTTTGGAGTTTAAAATAGTTTCTAAAAAGAATAATGAAAAAAGAAATAAAATTAAAAGTTTAACCTAATGCTAAATCCATTTTAGCAACTTCTGCAGACTGAACATTTTCGATTTCTTGCATCTTAGCAGCGATACCATCAAAGTCTCCGCCTTCAACTTCAAGCATAGCTAAAATCATAACTGCTTTTAAACCAAAAGCGATTGGTTCGATTCTAGATTGCATTTCTCCAATGGAGCCAGCTTCTCGAGCGATTGCTAAAGCTTTTTCTTTAATCGGTTCTAAATCTACTTCTACAGATTCAGGCATTAATTTAAATGTAATAATTGCTTTTGCCATAATTATTTACCTCTTAGTTCGGTCCTTCAAATCCACAACTTGGGCATTTAAATGTCACTGCGTCAACTCGGCATCTACTACATCTTACGACTTCGTATTTACCACAACTTGGACAAGCAAAAATTACGTTCCCTGGATCATTAGCAACTTTCTTTTTACATGATGTACAATGTTTTTCTTCCATTTTAGGTATCAAAATCAGATTGGTTTTATAAACATTGTGATGAGAAGTTAGATTTTCATTAAAGGATACTTTTTTTCATCTACTTTAGCTTTTTTCAGGATCTTCCTAATATTGTTCATTGTTTTTCTAGTTTGTTGTTTTCTTTTATACTCTTGTTGATAACGATAAAATCTTCTAGCGATTTCTTCTTTAGAAGCTTTTCTAACAATTTTGTCATCAATAATTCCTGCTTTAGCCATATTTACTCCCATATCTGTTGGAGAATGATATTGATTAATGTAGTTGTCTTTCAGAGTAATCGCTTTAATCATTTTTTTAAGAATCCAAAAGTTTTCTATATCACGATTATAATTAACAACTTTCTTTTTGTAATGTTTTAAGTGGTAAGGGTCAATTATATTCTTATCACCTAAATCTGCAGTAGCAGCTTCATAAGCAATATTTAACGGATGATTAATGGGCATATTCCAGACAGGAAATGTTTCGAATTTTGCATAACCTGCATTAATTCCTTGGGTTTGTTCATGGAATAATTGGGCAATACAAACTGCCATTTTTCCACTATTGCCTCCTGTGCCGGTAACGACAACTAACGGTTGTTTTGTTTTAATAAATGGTTTTTTTGGCAAGCCTTCTTTACTTAATAGTTTTTTCATATTTCTAGGATAACCTGAAACTTTAGGATGCAAATAAACTTTATTTCCTGCACGTCTTAATTTATTTCTAAACTTTAATGCTTTTTTTTCATTTT
>JABJOX010000040.1 GCA_018664115.1 Candidatus Woesearchaeota archaeon | reverse complement strand
TGACCTTTTATCATTCAGAAAAGTGTTATTTTGTTGTTTTTAAGAATTTAGGTTGTGAATAAGATAAATAGATGAAAACCTTTTTAAAGAACCACCGTTATTTGATATAAATATGACAGAAGCAACCATAATGCATTTTAGACAAGGACGACATCATGTTAATCCTAAACAGATGATTCTTAAAGTAGCTGATACAGCTGAAGAAGCTGAGAAGAGTATTGGTAAAACAGTTACTTGGAAAAGTCCTGCTGGAAAAGAGATTAAAGGAAAGATTTCTGCTTTACATGGCCGAAATGGTAATGTAAGAGCTATTTTTGAAGATAAAGGATTGCCTGGGCAAGCTTTAGGTCAAAAGATTAAAATTGAATGATTTTTGAGTGTTTTTAAGCTTATTTTAGATGATAATTGAAGATTTTACGGTTTTATTTCTGTTGACTACTATTTAGTGACAAAAATAGCGAAAAGTTTATAAATAGTGAAAACTTTGAGGTATTAAGATGAAAAAAAAGATAATTCACGTGGTAAACAACCGTGCATTAAATGGTGGAATTGGTACTGTTTTAGATTACTTAGATGAAGGTTTAAGAGAAAATAATCTATATGACAGTTCAGTATTAACAACTTATTCTCAAGATGACGGTAAATTTGGCTATGAATCTCTTAAAAGAAATGGTAATTTTGGAGAACATATTTACAACAAGAATTTTCTTGAACAAGAACTAGCTCAGTATGATGTAGTCCATATTCATGGAATTCCTTCTTATAGAATATTAGAAGCAGTCGAAGCATTGAAAGGAAAAGGACAAGCACCAAAAATTGTTAATACCTGTCATTCAAGTGTTAAAAAAGAATTAGCCGCACATTACGAAAGATCAAAAAATACAGGTGATGGTAGAGCTTTAGAGAGAATGATAGATAATGGAATACTAGAAAAACCAGGAAGATATTGTGATAATTATTGGGGGTCAGCAATATTTAGACAAGAAAAAGTTATGACTTTAGCAGATAAAGTTCAACATATGAACAATGCATACTTAGATGATATTGTAGAAGAATATTCCGCACATGAAAATAAAGATAAACATTCTGTGGTGTATAACGGAATTGAATTATTAAATGAAGACGAATTAACTACAAGACCAAAAGATAAAAGATTATTATATTGTGGAAGGTTTGCCGCTGAAAAAGGTATTGATGAATTCATAGAATCATTACCATCAATCTTTGAAAAACATCCAGACACAAAAGTAAAAATAATGGGTGGAGATAAAGATGGAATTCAGGTTGAAAAATATAAAAGAAAAGTAAAAGAAGAATTAAGTCATAAGTTTGGCGACCATTTAGTTATCGATTATTTGGACAATATTGATTTTACAGGATGGGTAACTGATAAAAAAGAAATCAAAGCATGTTATGAATGGACAGATTTTTTAGTGATGCCCAGTAAAGATGAAAGTTTTTGTTTAGCAATAGCGGAAGCGTTAAATCATAAAAGAATACCAATCATGACAGATACCCATTCATTAAGAGATTTATATTTATCAAAAGATGCAGGGTTAGGTATAGATGAAAATAAAAGAACCGGACAAGGAATAGCAGACGTAGTAAACTTTGCTTTAGATGAAATTGATCAACCCTGGATGGAAATAATGGCTGAAACAGGGAGAGAATTAGTAAAAGAAAATTATAGTTTAGAGAAAGTTTTAGAACAACAGGTAAGATTATATGAAAGCCTCTGAAAACAAAAACGGACAAGAACTAATAAAACATGATTTGGATAAATATATCGCCGAACTTACCGACAAATATTTTCCAGAAGGAGAAATAAAAACTTTTGATAACCACATTGTTTTATTTTCAACTCCAGAATTTAAATATGAAGGGGTTGCAGTTAAAAAAGCTTTCAACAATTCTGCGTCTAAATCATTATTAGAAAAAGAAGTTGAAACATTCCTAAAGTTAGGAAAAGTGTTTGACAAACAAGAAAAATATAAAATTCCAGAATTGTTAAAATACAATCTTTTAGATGGAGTTATTGTAATGCAAAGATTGTTAGGATTAAATGCGGTAGGAAAAGTTATGAGTAACCTAACACAAAGAGATAATGTTATAAAAGATATTTCAGGATGGATTTCTGTATTACATTCAATTGATTCAGAAGAGAAAGAATATAAAGTTGAAGATACTTCAATATATCAAAGATTTAATTCTTTTTTAGAACACGATTTAGTTAAGTCTCCAAACGATCAATCATTATTAAAAGTAAAAAAACTTTTAGAAAATTGGTCACAAAAAACATTTGTTTCAAAATTTTCTTTGTTACAAGGAGACTTAAGTCCAATCCATTTTTACTTTGAAAAAGATGGAGTTTATAGTATAGATTTTAATGGTGGGAAATATGGCCCAGTTGAAGAAGATATTGCTAGTTTTGTTTCTAACTCTAGATACCATTTTATAAACGCAACAGGAAGTGAAGAAATGTCTGAACAGATAAACGAAAGTTTGATTGATACTTATTCCAAAGACAATTCTCTAGAATTAAATAAAAGTTTACCATTTTATGTTGCTTTCTTTGATTATATGAAAGCAAGAATTGAAACAGATGAAAGTCGTCCAAAGTTAAATAAAATTATTACTTCTTTATCAGAATGAAAAATTAAGCACTTCCACCAGGTCCGCCAGGAGTAGGGGGAATAGCAATTTCTAATTTATCTTCATCGATGAACTTGTGAATCACACTTTCTATATAACCGCAAAGACCTTTAATCTCATTAGCATAATGTTCAATATTACTAACACCACTTGTCCAATCTGCAGCAGAAACTGTATGTAAAGGAACTTTATTTTTTATATTGTCTCGATAAGTTTTCAAAGCAACTTCATTAGTATCATAAATTTTTTGGATAAACTCTTTTTTTTCTGTTTTCTCTTTAATCTTCGCTGCTCTTAAAACACTTTTACAACTTCTGAGATTGCTTTCTATAGTGTTGGCACGATTTTTCGCTCTTGTTACTGCGGCTGCAGTTTTCACTTGCAAATCATCATCTTTTAATTTTTCTGCCGCTTCACCTGCAAGCTTAATATATGCCGTTGCGGGTTCTAATAAAGCTTTTCTTTTCTCAAAGCCTTTCTTCTTCTCTTTTGCTTCTTTCTTTGTTCCTAACCAATCTCTAAATTTATCATACTTTTCTTGATCTTTAGATTTACTTGCTGCTTTATCGGCTTCAGTTGGCGGAGCCACTAAAAAGAATTTGATGACATACCAGAAAATCATAATTACAACTGCAGTCAAAGCTAGGTCAATAAATTTAAGTACTGTGTTTCCAACCATGTCGCTTACAAAATCAACTACCATTTAAAACAACCCACCCAGATGAAATTTCATTACATTTAAAATCCAAAATAATAACAGACAAAGAGATAGTTTAAGGATAACTGTTCCTTTAGTATCATGTTCTTGACCCATCCATTTAGTTAAATTAAATAAAGTATAAGCTAGACCAACTATTGGTCCACCAATTAATATTAAAGCAATTGCGGTAGCCCAACCGGCACCAGTTGCTGCTAAGACTTGATCTGGAAGGAAAATAGCGGCAATAGTAGCGATAACTCCCGCAACAACAACAGCGTGATTTTTACCTAAGAAACCTAATCCCTTACCTTCTTTGCCACTGAAAGCGTTTATTACGGCAAAGAAAACTGTAAACATTAAAACCCAAATTAAAATTCTAGTAACAGCAATAACTGCAAAACTATCAGTCAATCCCAATAAACTTAAATCTCCAATAAGAAGAACTTTATCCCAAATGTTACCTAAAGTGTCTGTAATCTCAGCTAAAGCTGTCGGAATTAATAATAAAGACATCAATGTAAACAACCAACTCTTTTTCATGATAACTATAAGAATTACTTTATTGTTTATAAGAATTTCGCTATGAGAGGAAATGATGGGGGAAAATTAATTATTATTTTTCAAGCTCTTTTGCCATCTTTTCTAATTCTTTGATTTTGGCAACAAAAGCAGTGTCCCATTTGATGACATCATTTATTGAATCTTTCATTTTTTTAAGATTAGATTTGTAGAAATTATTATTTGTTGGATCTTTATTGGACTTTCTAAATTTACCTTCATCATTTAGTAAATGAATAATCTGACTTGCTGCCAAAGAAAAATTATTTTCTAGTAAAACTAAAATTTCTTGAAAATATTTTTTTATTTCATGATTTAATTTTTTAGCATCCGCATTTTTAGGAGTATCTTTTAATTTCTTGAAGTTTTTATATGATCTTTTCCAATACTTGTTCAACCTTCTTGTGATTTTGTTAAAATATCTTTTATTCTTAGCAGCTTTAACAACCTTTTTAGGGTCATTACTATCTAACAATATTTTAGTTTTCGTCAATAAATCGTACTCTTTTAATGCCCATTCTTCCGCTTTTTCAGCATTTTCTTCCCCTCGTTTAAGGGGTTTATCATCTTCAGGAGATTCTTCAGGCTTTTTAGGGTCTTCAGGCTTCCTAGGATCTTCGGGTTTTTTAGGATCTTCAGGCTTTCTAGGATCTTCAGGCTTTTTAGGATCTTCAGGTTTTTTAGGGTCTTCAGGCTTTTTAGGGTCTTCAGGCTTTTTAGGATCACGTTCTGGATCATTATCATCTTTATTCCGATTACGTAAACGACTCCACCAGCTAGGTTTTGAAGAACCACCGGTACTTACAGTTGTTCTGTTGCCACCATCTTTATTCCGATTACGGAAGCGACTCCACCAGCTAGGTTTTGATGAACCGCCAGTTGTTCTGCCGCCATCTCTATTTCGATTCCATAAACGACTCCACCAGCCAGGTCCTGAAGAACCGCCAGTTGTTCTGCCGCCACCTCTATTTCGATTCCGGAAACGACTTAACCAGCCAGGTCCTGAAGAACCAGAACTACCAGAACCACCTGCTCCGCTACGTGAACTGAAATAACTTCCAATTACCCAAAAAATAAGCAGGACAAGCAGAACATAAATCCATTCAAAGAAAGTTAAAGCAAACGATTCCCAATCACCTAAACCAAGAGCAACAAATCCAGAACTTTGAGTTTTTAATAAATCAGCAAACTGAGCCAAGATCCAAAAAAGTAAAATTATTAAACCAGATTTCATTAATAATGAACCGAGAGAATCAGTTTTATCTCTAACAATAAAATAAATTAAACCGCCAATCAAACCACCTAATAAAATAAATGCGACAGCGGTAG
>JABJOX010000055.1 GCA_018664115.1 Candidatus Woesearchaeota archaeon | reverse complement strand
TTCTAGATTTTCCATAACTTTTATATACAACATATATTTTTTTAGTTTTCCAATGGTAAATAATGATTTAGTTGAAATATTAGAAGATTTTGATGACGCAATGGTAACCATTCAACAGAATATAGTTGAAGATAATGCATATTCTTGTCAAGAATGTGGAGATACTTATCACACTGATTATGTTCCGTTAACTGGTAATGATTGTCCGGATTGTTATAAAGACAAAAATTTTAATATTGGATCAGAGCAACCAGTTTCTGTTATCCCTCGTTCAATTGTTCCTGAATTGAATAGTGCTACTCTTAATAGGATTCCTGGAGATTATCAAGAACCACATCATTGTGTTGATCGAGCAATTAAAGCTCATGAAGAAACTGGTCCATTTGATTTAGGAAGAAAGATATAATTTTTTTCTAATTTTTTATTTTAATACTCTTAGTTTAACACCCGCTTCTTTTAACAATTTTGTGCCTACATCGTCTGGATATTTAACTTTAGCAATAACTTCTTTTATTCCAGCGTTAATAATCATTCGAGCACACATATTACAAGGAGTAAAAGTAGTATAAATTGTTGCTCCTTTTGTAGAAGCGCCAGTATTTGCAGCTTGCACAACAGCATTTTCTTCGGCATGAGCACAGATACAAATTGCAGAAGTATAATCAGCAGACTTAATTTTTCCAGAATGTCTTAATGAACATCTTTCACAAGAGCCAGCAGTACAATGACTTACCTTTCTGGGTGTACCATTGTAACCAGTAGAAAGGATTTGTTTATCTTTAACAATTAATGCTCCTTTCTTGGGTGACATACAACTTGATCTTGATTTTACTGTTTCTGCTATTTCCATGAAATAATGGTCCCAATCTGGTCTAGGATCTTGTAATTTATACATCCAGTCTTTAAGCATTTGATTAACTTTTAGTTGTAATTTTTCTAAAGAAGAATCATTGTTAATTGTTACTTTAGCTATTTTTGTGACTTTGTGTAATTGTTGTTTTTTAGAATCTTGAGAACTTTCATGTTTATCTTGTTTTCTTAGTTCTTTTAATGTTTCTGGGTCACCAGCAGATTTTCTGATTTGTAAACGTTTTAATCTGATTTTTTCTGGAGCAGTAACATTAACTAATAAGAAATCGTGTCTGGACATTAAAAATTCTGCTTCTAACGGATTTCTAATAGAAGTAAAAACGTAATTTTCGCCATCTTCAACTTTTTGTAATGCTAATCTGGCAAGAATTTTTCGACCATACTTTATTCTCAAATTATTTCCAGTTTCAATAAGATTCTCTTTAGTTATCTTAAGATTCTTTTTAATTAATTCTTCTCTTAAAATGTCTGAAAAACTAACTCTAATAAAACCGTTCTGTCCTAAAGATTCTGTAACCATATTTTTTCCAGAACCATCTAATCCTGTAATTCCTATTATCATGTTTATTGGATGATTGCTTTACTTAAATTGATTGTTATAATAGAAAGGTTGTGTTCAGGAATAGTTTTATATAATCTTAATATTTGTTAACGTTTAATGAAAAAAACAATGTTTTTATTATTGTTAGTTATTTTTTTATCATTAATAATTTCTGTTATTGCACACCAACCAAGAATTGTTAATAGTGATGGAACTAATATTATTGAACCGGAAATATCTAAAGCATATTATAGTAATTTAGATAGAGAACCGCACTATTACTATTTGAATTCAGATCAAGAATTTAATGTTTATATTAATGTATTAATTCCGGGAACTGAATTGACACATAAAGTTTCAGCTGAATTATCAAGAAATAATGAAATTATTTATTTTTTAGACGGTGAAAATCATGATTGGGAATTTTTTTATGAAGAGTTTGGTAAAGATTATTATTTAAAAGGTCCAGAAATTGGTGAGGATTTTAAAAGTACTGAAATGTTACCTGCCGGCAATTATGTTATCAAAGTATTTAATTCTAATAACGAGGGGAAATATGTTTTAGCTGTTGGTGATATAGAAAAATTTCCATTATCAGAAATTCTAAGTGCGGCAGTAACAGTACCTTATTTGAAAATTTCTTTTTTCGGAAAATATTATTTGTTATTAGTTATTTTTCTAGTAATTTTGATGTTTATAGGAATCATTTATTGGATCAAAGTAAAAAGAAAGAAAATAAAGTGATTAGTTTAATTTAATTTTTCTAACAACTTTTTACTTTCTTCAACCAAATCTTCTTGACTTCCAATATTAAGAATATAATAATCTGCCATAGCGATCGGGCCGCCTTTCTCAATATTTTCAATTTCTGCATAATCACGAGCAATAGCTTGTTCTCTAGTTGCTGGTCTGTTACGCATTTTTTCATCAACTTCTGTTCTTCCCGCTAGTCTGGCATACCTTGTTTCTGGCGGTGCTAAAACTGCTACTACAGTTAATCTGTCTTTATAATATTCTTTAAGAATTTTGTATTCTGACCAACTGTATAATCCATCGGCGACCAAGTTAGCTTTTTTCAAAAGTTTATCAAATTTAGGAATGTTTAATGTGGCATAAGCACCCATGCCGTGTTTCTTTCTCATTTCTTCTCTGATTGGTCTTTCGTTTTCTTCAGAAGGTTCTAGGCCTCTTTCTTTAACAATATCTAATGTGATTTGACCGAAGCGAGCAAACTCAAATCCATTTTCAACTAATACATCTGCAACTACACTTTTCCCGCTTCCAGACATTCCAACTAAGCAAATTATTTTGTTCATGTGCTTTGAGAATTAGTTACTTCTTATAAATATTTCTTCTGTGGCCTAGTTCAATTACAAAAATTACTAATTTGTTATCTTGAATATCTAAAATAATTCTATGATCTCCAACTCTTAAAGAGAAATAAGGACACCCAACAAGTTTTTTAGTGTATGAATGTGGTCTAAACCTCATTCTTTCTAAAGTTGCAATAACTCTTTTTCTAAGAATGTTATCTAATTTCTTTAATTGTTTTAAAACTTCATCAGAATAAATTAGTTTGTACATTCTTTACAAACCTAACTTTTTCTTAATTTCTTCATGGCTATGAGTCTTTCCTTCTTTGATTTGTTTTTTAGCAATCTCAATATTCTTTAGAGTTTCTGCAGAAAGTTCTTTAGTATCCTCTATTAAATCCCAAATTACTTCTTCATAAGTTTCTTTAGTAAACATTTTTCTGTTTGCAAGTTCTTGTTGTAAATCTTCACTAATCTGAATTGTTGTTGCCATAGTGCACTATAGTGGACTATAATATATAAATGTTTCTGTCATAATCACTCTAACAACGAAAATCTTAATAAATGCTTATACTCCTGAGTTGATATGGAACCTTTAGCACATCGGGTCAGACCAAAAAGTATGGACAACTTTGTTTTCACTTCAGAAAATATTGTTCTTAAAGATTATATTGATAACAATAACATTTTTTCGATGCTTTTTTGGGGTCCTCCAGGAACGGGTAAAACAACGTTAGCAAAAATTGTTTCTAACGTTCTTGATTTGAATTTTATTGAACTAAGCGCAGTTACTAGCGGAGTAAAAGATCTTCGAGAATGTGTTGAGAAAGCTAAAAACTTATTTTTATTTTCTAGAACGAAAACAATCCTTTTTGTTGACGAAATTCATCGTTTTAACAAAATGCAACAAGATTATCTTTTACCGCACGTAGAAAAAGGGACATTGACTTTAATTGGTGCTACCACAGAAAATCCTGCGTTTGAAGTTAACAATGCTTTGCTTTCCAGAATGAAAGTGTTCAAGTTTGAAAAGATTCCTGAACCTGAAATTAAAAAATATTTATTTCACGTTTGTCAGAATGAAAAGATTGAGATTAAAGAAGAGATTATAGATTTCATTTGTACCATCTCAGATGGAGATTTAAGAAAATCTTTGAACAGTTTAGAATTTTTGTCCAAAAAAGATAATTTGACTTTAGAAGAAGCAAAGAAATTACTTAATATAAATATTTTTTATGATCAGGAATGGCATTATAATACTATTTCTGCTTTACACAAATCTTTGCGTGATAGTGATGTTGATGCTTCTTTATATTGGGCTTTTAGAATGTTAAATGGTGGCGAAGATCCGAAATATATTTTTCGTCGTTTAATCAGATTTGCTTCTGAAGATATTGGTGCTGCTGATAACAAAGCTTTAGAATTTGCTATCAAATGTTTTCAAGCTCATGAAGTTATTGGTTTGCCGGAAAGTGAAACTATTCTTGCTCAGTTGATTGTTTATTTAGCTAAAGCTGAAAAAAATAATCAAGTTTATGTTGCTGTTAACAAAATTAAACAAACGATTAAAGAAACTGGAAATTTAGATGTGCCGATACATTTGAAGAACGCAGAAACTTCTTTTTTGAAAGATCAAGGTTGGGGTAAAGATTATCAATATTATCACGATTTAAGTGATGAAGAGAAGAAAAACTTCAAGCAGGAACATTTGCCTGAAGAATTGAATGAGATGAAGTTTTTTGATTAATATCTTTCTAGCACCATATAATTTATTAATAAGTTATATTTTCTTTTTCTTATGCAAAGAGGTAAGTTTATTGTTGTTGATGGACTAGATGGATGCGGTAAAGGAGTTATTATAGATACTTTTGTTGAAGAAGCAAAGAAAACAGGAAAAAGAGTTTTTGATGTACATAAGTTTTGGGAAGAAAATGATTTTCACCCGAATCCAAAAGAAATTATTGGAAACTATGATATTATTCTTACTTCTGAACCTACTTTTGTTGGTGCTGGAAGAATAGTTCGTGATGAGTTAATTGCTAAGAATGGTAGAACTTATTCTCCGGAAACAGTTGCAGGAGGTTATTCATTAGATCGTCATATCTTGTATGAACAATTATTACTTCCGGTTCTAGAAGCAGGGATTGATGTTTACCAAAGTAGATCTTTTTCTACAAGTATTGTTTATCAACGGCAAACTGCTTTAGATTTAGGTAGAGAATTTAGCATGGATGAAATTATGAAATTGTCAGGAAACGCTTTCTGTTATGGACATCCAATGGATTTTATGATAGTTCCTACGATTGAAGATGTTTCTGAAGTAATTAATAGATTAGATTCTAGGGATAAAGATGATAATTGTGAATTTGAGAATCTTGAGTTTCAATTAAAATTAAAGAAACAATATGATTCTTCTGAATTCAGAGAAGTGTTTGAACGGAAGGGAGTTAAGTTAGTTAGCATGGATGTTGGCGGAACTTTAGAGTATTCTAAAGAGCAAGCAAGAGAATTTTATAATCAAAAATTAAAATAAATAAAAAAATTACTCTTCTTCTTCACTTTCTATAAAAGAACTTAATGTGTGACAACTCATTGCTGCCCTGTAAGAAATTTTATTTGACATATTAAAACACCCACCCCTCTTTTTTTATAACATCTACCTAGCTTCTTTGGAAATAGAATCGGTTTATAAATAATGTTGAAGTCTAAAATATATACTCCACCCCGATACCATTCTGGAAGTGAAAAACAGTTTTACTACTGATGACGAATTTGTCTCAGTGTTACTAAATAGAGAATTTAGTTTTTTGCTATTAATATTAAGAACAGCCGTAATCTTTTTAAAGAAGAGTAGATTTTGCTTGATTACGGCCCCGTGGCTTAGCTTGGTAGAGCGCACGTTCCATTATTGGATGCGAAACTGATATATCAAGTATGGTCTAGACATCGTGAAGTCCCGAGTTCAAATCTCGGCGGGGCCACTTTTATTATTCTGGTGATAAATGGGAAGTGAATATTATGCGCTGGTACAATAAATTATTATTAATCGGAAGTTTGGCTTATTTTTCTGCATGTGTAAATAAACCTGCCCCTTGGGTTCCAAATGTTGATTTAACAAATGATGTTAGAATTGAAGAATCATTAAGTAAAGATTCTGTTGTAAATTTAGATGGTGAAAGTTATTATGGTAAAGATTTAATTGATTCTTTTAATGAAGTAATTCCTAATGATGTATTTGGTCAAAATGAACTTTTAGATCAAAAGAATATTTTTGATTTAGAATTAGAGGAATTGATTGAAATTAAAGATTCAAACATGGTTGATGAAATATCTCAATCAATTTTAGAACCTTATGAACCCGATGAAAATTGTGTTGCTTTATTTCATTTTGAACCTCCAAATTATTTAAAACCTGATTGTACAGAAAAGGAAGCCGTAGAATATGGTTTGACTACAAAAGTTAATTCTGAGAATGGTTTAGGTGATGCAAGATATTTTGATGGTAATGCCGCAATTGTGTTGTCTGATTTTCCGGAACTTAACCCAGATGAAATTACCATTGATGTATTAATTAAACCTAAATCAACAGAATCCAGTTTTAAAGGTGATCGGGGTTGGATAATTAATAAAGCTGCTTGTCCTTTAGGAGAATATGGAGAATGTAAAGGATATGGTCTTTTCATAAAAAAACCTTCTAAATTAGTAGGTGTTTTAGGAATTGCTCAAAATAAAGTTTTATTGGAAGCTGATTATTTATTTCCAGCAGATAAATTTACTCATTTAAGGTTAAGTTATGAACAAGGAATTGCAAAATTATTTATTAATGGTGAATGTTTAGATTCTTTTGAAATAGCGGGACCGATAACTAAAACTGAGAATATGGGTTTGGGAATTGGTTCAGAACCGTACACTCAAATACCAGCACATTGTTTTATTGGTGCTATTGATGAAGTTAGAATTAGTAATGTTGCAAAGAAATTTTAAATCTTTATTCATTCTTAACAATTAAAACTATTCCTGCACAATATACTTTCCTGTGTATAAATCTTTAAATACGAGTTATCATTCTAGAATACTCAATTAATCAAAAGAGGCTCATGTTTGTTGCAGTCTTAAGAGGGGGAAGTTTAAAATGATAAAAAAAGTTATGGTGAGTTTAACAGTTTTAGTTATGTTTGTGTTTTTAGTAGGATGTTTAGATTATAAAGCTTATGATGTTCCAGCAGATGATGTTACAGAAGAAGATTTAAGTCTTATTGATGAGATTGCTAATATTGAAGAGCAATTAAATCTCGAAGAAGAATTAGCTGAAGAAGATTTACTTCTTGAAGAAGTTGAAGAAGATATTGTTCTTCCAGACTTAACTGAAGATGTTGAAGAAGTTGATGTTTATGAATCAGATTTAGAAGTTATTAATGTTAAAGAAAACGAATTAGTAAAGTTAAATGTTCAAGTTAGTGATCCTGACAAAGATGTTGTTACTTATGCTTTCACTAAACCATTAAACAAACAAGGTGAGTGGCAAACTAATTATGGGGATGCTGGTGAGTATGTAGTTACTTTAACTGCAACTGATGGAAAACTAACTACAGAAAAGAAAGTTAAGATCATTGTGGAGAGAGTTAATGTTCCACCAACTATTACTGGAGTTAAAGATATTACTGTAAGTGAGGGTGAACAAATTAACTTTGAACCAAAAGTTGCTGATCCAAACGGAGATGCTGTTTCAGTATCAATTTCAGAACCATTAAAGTCTGGAACTTTTGTAACTGACCACACTTCTGCTGGAGAGTATGATATCAAAGTTGTTGCTAGTGATGGTGAATTAGATACTGATAAAACCTTTTTATTAACTATTAATGATGTTAATGAATTACCTGTAGTATCTGGATTAGAAGACGTTACTATTAAAGAAGGAGAAGTTGTTGAATTAAAACCATTAATCACAGATTTAGATGAAGATAAAATCACTTTAACTATCTCTGAACCATTAGGAAATGATGGAGTCTGGGAAACTGGTTTTACTGATCATGGAGTTTATGTAGTTACTGTTGTTGCTGATGATGGTAAAGACAAAGTTACTAAGAAAGTTACTGTAACTGTTGAAGACATAAACATGCCGCCAGTGATTACTGACATCTCTTTGGATTTAAATTAATTTTTTTTTATCTTTTTTTATTTGAATGGTAGGAATAAAATGAACAATAAAAAAACAATTTTAGTTCTGATTGGACTGATGACTCTATTTTTGTTAGTTAATACTTCTTTTGCAGCTGTAAAAACTTTTCATGTTCAAGAAACTGATTTAGTTAAAGTTAAAGCTGAAGCAACTGATTTAGATAATGATAAGATTGTTTATTATTATTCTCCGCCGTTAGATGATAAAGGTGAATGGCAAACAGATTATGATGATGCTGGTGAACATGATTTAGAGATCACTGCTTCTGATGGTGTTAACCAAGTTAAACAAGAAGTTAAAGTAATTGTAGATAATAAAAATCAACCTCCTATTTTATCAGAGAATAAAATTTCTATCAAAGAAACTCAAACTATTGATTTAAAGAAACTTGTTACTGACCCTGATGATGATCCAATCAGTTTTAATTTTAATGCGCCATTTGATAACAATGGTAAGTGGACACCTGATTATGATAATGAAGGAAACTTTGTAACTGTATTTGAAGCAAGTGATGGTGAGTTTAATGAAAAATTTAGAGTTGATGTGTCTGTATCAAATACAAACCAAGCACCAGAAATAATTAATACTTTTTCAGAAGGTAAAATTGTTAATTTTGAAGAAGATGAGGATTTAGAATTTTATGTTGAAGCTGTTGATGGTGATAAAGAAGAATTATCTTTTGTCTGGAAATTTGATGGCGAAATTGTTGGAGAAGAAAATTCCGGCGAATATTATCTAGATTATAATTCTGCAGGTGAACATTTGTTAGAATTAGTTGTAACTGATGGCACTTTAAGTTCAGAAAAAGAATGGACTATTAATATTGAAAATGTTAACAGAAAACCGGTTTTGGATGTTTTATCAGTAACTGTTAAAGAAGGCGAATTAGTTTATTTAGATTTACCAGACGTTGATTTAGATGGTGACGTGTTATCTTATTCGTTTGAAACTCCACTTGATAAGGAAGGTGAATGGCAAACTAATTTTAATGATGCAGGGAAGTATAATTTGGAATTAGTTGCTTCTGATGGTGAATTTAGTGTTGAAAAAGAAGTTGAAATAATTGTTTTAGATGTTGATTTAGCGCCAGTATTAAATGTTCCTGAAAAAATTTATGTTAATGAAAATGAAGAATTATTATGGGAAATTGATGTTTCTGATCCTGATAATGATAAAGTTGAAGTTAGTTTTGCTGGCTTCCCAGAAGTTTTTGAATTTGATCAAAAAGATAATGTTTTCTCTTGGACACCAGGTTATGATTACATTAAAAGGAAAGGTAATTTTGTTAGTAATTTACTTAGTTCGTTAAAGTTAGAACATTATTTTTTGAAGAAAAAAACTGTGCCATTTACAATAACCGCTTGTGGAAAAGAATTATGTACTTCTAACGAAGTTAAATTAATTGTTTACAATGTTAACAGAATGCCACAATTTACAAGTTTTGAAAATTTAACAATTACTGAATTAGATTCTGTTGATTTTAATGCTGAAGCAGTTGATCCTGATGGTGATAAAGTTAAAATTTATTATGGTTGGCCATTAAATAAAAGGTCAGGTAAATGGAGTACTGATTATGATGATCAAGACATTTATCCGGTTACACTTACTGCTACTGATGGTAAATTGAGTAATACTGAAACTGTTTATTTAACAGTTAAGAAAAATAATCGTGAACCTACTTTAAAAATCAAAAAAGATAAACACATTGTTAATGAGGGAGAAGAATTTAGTTTCTGGGTTTCAGCAACTGATCCTGACAATGATGAACTTAAAATTAGGTTAGATAACATTCCTTTCGGCGCATCATTTAATGATGGCCAATTTACTTGGGCACCAGCTCATAGTACTGTTGCTGAAAAGACGGGTGGATTTTTGAATAATCTTGTTAGTAAATATTCTTCTTGGAATAGAAAGTTCAACAAGGAACAAGAAACTGTATTTTTGAGTTTTGTTGCTTCTGATGGTTCTTTAGAAGTTGTTCATCCTGTTGAGGTTATTGTGAAGAATGTTAATCAGAAGCCTGAAGTATTAGATTTCTTACCTGAAGAAGTAATCACAGTTGAGACTGGAGTGAAAACAGTATTCCATGTTGCGGTTAAAGATTTAGATAACGATAAATTGTCGTATGAATGGAATCTTGGTTTAAGACAGCAAAAAGTTATTGGGACTGATACAATCACAAGAACATTTACATCACCTGGAAAGAAGAAAGTTAAAGTTGTTGTTTCAGATGGTAGAGATTCTGTAACCAAAGAATGGGTTGTGAATGTTTATTCAGAAGTTGTTGAAGAAGCTGTTGTTGTTGACGATTCAGTTGAAGAACAACCGTTTACTGTTAAAGTTTGGGTTGTGGAAGGGTAGGTTTTTTTATATCCCTTCACTTCTTATTTCAATAATTGTTTCTTTCAATTGTGGTAATATTTCTGTGTGGATTTGACAAATTCTACTAGCAGTGACTCCTAAAATTTCTCCAATCACTTCTTGATTTTCCCCTTCTAAGAAATATAATTCAACTGCTTTTCTTTTTTTCTCATTTTTTATTGTTTTTAGTGCTTGGTATAAAATTCTTTTATCTTCCATTAATAAAGTTTCATCTTCAGGAGTTGGAGAATGATTACTATAAACTTCAGCAAAAGTCTTGCTTCCATCATAACCAGTAAAAGCTTCATTTATATTTTTAACGCTGATTGACCAATCTTGTTCTAGTTCAAGATATTCATCTAAAGATAAACCCATTTTTCTGGCAAGATTTTCTTTATTTACTTCTTTTTTTTCTTTTTCTAATTTTCTTTTAGCTTTAAATACTTCATTTTTCATGCTGATCTAAAAAGGTTATCTTCTTTTCTTAAATAATCAGTAATGGCTCCAAATATTCTTGGTCTTGCAAATGCACCAAAGCCAATCCCAATATTTTTATATTTATTAGCAGCCTCTACTAATCCCAAATACGCAGCATCTCTTACATCACTAAAAGGAATATAATTTGGTAACTTTTTGTAATAAACTTTACTGACCATATCTGCTAAATCTAGATTCTTCTTTATAAGTTCATGAGCGTCATTTCTTAATCTAGCTTCCATTGTTTTATTATTTTTCGGGGTGGTTTATATTTATTTCGGTAATTAAAAAGTTAACAATTAATTTTATAAACTAATTCTAAAACCATCTTAATTATGAATAGAGAAAAATTACTTAACGGTTCAATTACAAAATCGTTATTGATAATTGCAGTGCCGATAATCTTTGCCAACATTTTGCAAACAGTTTATCAATTAATTGATACATTCTGGGTTGGTCGGTTAGGAGTAGAAGCAGTAGCGGCTGTATCGTTAAGTTTTCCAATATTATTTTTTTTAATGTCTTTAGCAATGGGTTTATTAATGGCTTCATCTATTCTTGTAGCTCAATATAATGGAAAAGGTGAACCTGATAAAGTTTCATCCACTGTTGGGCAAAGTTTAAGTTTAGTTTCTATTATGGCAGTAATTATTTCTGTTGTTGGATATTTTTCTTCACATTATTTATTATCGTTTCTCACTAAAGATTTATCCGTTTTACAACAAGCTACTTCTTATCTACAAATATCGTTCTTAGCAATCACAGCAATGTTTGTTTACATTTTATTTCAATCATCATTACGGGGGGTTGGAGAAGTTAAAGTGCCGTTAATCATTATTTCTATTACGGTTGTGTTGAATTTCTTTTTAGATCCAGTATTAATGTTTGGTTGGAGATTCATTCCCGCTATGGGAGTTTCAGGAGTTGCACTTGCAACATTAATCACAGAATACTTATCTGCAATTATTGGAATTATTCTATTGGTTAGGGGAACTTATGGGATTAAATTAAGATGGTCTGATTTAAAAATGAAGTTTTCTTGGGTGAAGAAAATTTTTAGATTAGGATTACCGTCATCTTTAGAAATGGGTTCTCGTTCTTTTGGAATGATTTTAATGACTTTTGTTGCTTCGTTATTTGGAACTTTAACCATTGCTTCTTTTGGAATTGGAATGAGAATATTTATGTTTGTGATTATTCCTGGAATTGGTTTTTCCATTGCTACTTCAGTAATTGTTGGTAATAATTTAGGTGCAAGACAGCATGAACGAGCAGAGAAGATTGTTAAAACGGGAATGAAAATTGGTTTCTTAACTTTAACTGGATTAGGAGTTTTACTATTTATTTTTGCTAAACCAATTTCGGCTTTCTTTGTTCCGAATGAAATTGAATTGGTTTTAGAAGCTGCTTTCTTTATTAGAATAATGGCATTAACGTTTGGTTTTATTGGAATGCAAATGGTAATCTTTGGAACATTAAAAGCAGCTGGAAAAACTACAACTGCAATGTTTCTAGCTTTGTTTAATACAATTATGGTATTTGTGATTAGTTATGTTTTATCATCAATTGTTGGGATGCAACAATTAGGGATTTGGGTTGCTTATCCGATTTCTAATGTGATCTCTGCAGGAATTGCATATTATTTCTACTGGAGAAAAGATTGGTTGAAGAAAGAATTGGTATAGAAATTAATTTTGAAACTTACCATTTACTGTAAGTCCTCTCTTGAATGTAAATAGAATCAAAGTAAACAATAGCAATGTTATTGAAATATATCTTAAGGTTGTTCCCATTGAAAACAAATCAATCGCTTTACCTACAACAATAAAAATGATAATCATCATTGCATTATGAAACATGCTTTGAACGGAAAGGACTGTCGCTCTTTTATTTGATGAAATGTGTGCATTAATGTAATCTTCTAAAATAACATCTTCAAAACCATATATGAAGTACAACAAACCAATGAAAGGAACTACAACAAATAAATTTCCACTGGCTAAAAACCAAAAAATAGCAACTTGACTTAACAAAACTAATAATAAAGTTAAATTTTCTTTTAATAATTTTTCAATATGATCTGCAAAATAAGCACCTATGGCTCTTATTCCCATCATTACTGCAAATAATATTCCAAAAAATTCAACCGTAACGCCTACGTTTGTTAATATTGGTTGTTGAAAAAATGCAAAAACTAATTCATAGATAATATGTCCTACAAAAAAGTAAAATATAATCCATCTTACCTGAACATGTTTGAAAGAAAATTTTAAACTTTCTATTGTTTGTTGCCAATGTTTCTTAAGTGTAAATTTATGATGAAATTGATATGGTTCTTTCATAGTCAGTAAAACAATCGCTCCTAACAGATATATTGCTCCTGTTAAAAGAAAACCTAATCTTGGATTTACTAAATAAAGAGCAGGTCCAACAAAAACACCAATTATTGAACCAACCTGTCCAATTGCATTAATTTTTCCTCTTATTTTTTTATATTCTTTTTCTCGGTTTACTTTTTTTAATGAATCATAAAGTAATGCTACATCAGAACCAGAAAAGAAAGAAAATGCTAGACCCATAATTATAGCAATAAAGTAATAGTGAACAGGAACATTCATTATTCCCATTAACATAAATCCAACACCATGCAACCCTGCGGAAATAATGATTGCTTTTCTTTTACCAATAAAATCTGCTAAAGCTCCTAATGGCACTTCAAACAAAAATATTACTAAAGCCAAAATAGATTCATGGATACTCATGTTGGTAAAATTAAATCCCAACCATAAAAGAAACAGAGTTTTAATCATCCAGATCATTCTAATGTGATCTATAAAATTGTATAAACCAAATTTCCAGATGTTTTTGTTCATGACCTCTTTTTCTTTAACATCCATGATTTTATTATTAAATAATACACATATATAAAATTAGGGGTTTGAAATTGTTTACTTCCATTCTAGTTCTGCATTCTCAATGACCCAATCGAGATGCACGGGAACATTGTTATCGCCGCCCATTCCTGCGCTATTGCCATTAGCGAAATGAACTGTTCCGAATATTTTCTCTGCTAACAATCCAGACCAACCGTATTTTTGTAAAGATTCTTTAGTTACGTTTGGATTTGTGCCGATACCAAATTCTGCTAGAACATTGAAATTTTTTTCTTTGAAGATTAATGGTTTGACTTTTTCTTCAATATATTTGTTAGCTTCTTCTGTTTTTCCAACTAAGTTTGTGATTTTACAATCTTTGACGATGAATTTAACATCATGTTCTAAAGAAAAAGGTCCGCCCCAACCTTTGAAGATTGTAAAAAATCCATTTGCATTTTTGGGAACACAGAAAACTTCTGCTCCCGGAAGGTTACCACAATCTCCTTTTGGAATAATTCCTGTACTTTCGTGTACGAGATTTTGATTTATTTCAATTGTAATTTCTGTTTCTGGTGCTTTGATTATCACTTGAGAAGAATTTTTCATTTTATCGCTATATTCTTTACTAAGAGCAATTATTTTATCTTGATCAACGTCCATTGGCCCAGACTTTTCAAACCATTGCAAAGTAAATTTGGGCATACTAGCAAGTCTTGCTCCTCTTTGAAATTGAGTTTTTGTGAAATCTGTATGGGTTAAAGAAAATACTGTTGGCATGAAAATTATATCTTTATCTTTTGCTTGTTCGTAGATTTCTTTTGGAGCATCAACACCACTTCTAGCTTCTGATGGAATGTAGGAGATAAGTTTTGTGTTGATATTATTTTCTTTGAATACTTTGTAGAGTTTTTTGGAGATTTCTTTAGAATTAATGAAGAATTGTTTTAACTCTGAATCGAAAGAATCATTCCATTCTTGATAAATAATTGCTACTTTCTCTCCTTCTTGGTATTGTAAATTATTTTTTAATGTTTTGAGAATAGTTTGTTCCATAGATTAGAAAGAATTGTTTGATTATAAATATTTATTGATAAAAAATGAGAAAAAATAAAGAAAAAAAAAGTTTGATTTAATAAATATAATTATAAATTATAAATAAAATCTTATGCTAATTGAATGTTTTGTGCTTGTTCGCCTTTTTCTGTTTCAACAACATCGAAAGTTACTTTATCTCCTTCATTTAGTCGTACGTCTTCTGGTACTGCGCTAAAATGAACAAAGTAATCTTTTCCGTCTTCGCCTTGTACAAAACCGAAGCCTTTTTGGCCATTGAACCATTTTACTGTTCCTTCCATTTGATATTTTCCTCCAAATTAAATAATACTAAGAAAGAGTTGTGCTCTTACTTGTGGTATTAAATTATATCAGTGAATTAGTGTTTTGTTTTATAAAGCTTTGGGTTTTTAAGTGAATTAGTTAATATCTTTAATAAATACCTAAAATAACACAAACACTTATATAAACGGCCAACTTTTATTTAATATGGCAAAATTGCAATTTAAGAAGAAATGTAGAGTTTGTAAAGATGTATGGGTTCTAGTTGAAAGTAGACAGCCAGTTATTTGTGATAAGTGCAAGAAGAATTACGAAAAATATCAAAAAGAGAAAAAAGAATAAATTAATTCTAAAACATAACGCTTAAATACTTTTATAGATTTCTTTGTACTATTAAAATAATAAAAAGGTACTGAAAAAATTAAAATTTTTTGGTACCCACAAAAAAATGGGTGATAACAATGACACAATTATTAATTAATCAATCTGTAGCAATCCTTTGTGATGGAAATAATATCGAAAGAAGTATTCATGATATTGCTAAAAATACTAGCGCAATGATCAACTTTGACAAACTGATTCCTAAATTGTTAGGCAATCGAGGTTTGAATCGATTAATCTATTTCAGAGAAGGGAAAAATATTTCTGACAAACTTGCTGAAAGATTACATAATCAATATTACGGTTCAGTTATACCTTGTCACAAGTCTGCTGACATTCCGTTATCGATTAAAGCTACACAACTAGCTTCTAAAGTGGATTCAATCATTATCATGTCTGGAGACTCTGATTACGTTGAGTTGGTTAGACATTTGAAATCGGAAGGGGTTCGGGTAGAAATAGCCGCGGTTAAAGAAACAACTGCTCGTATTTTAATTAATGAAGTAGACCACTTTCATCCGATAACTAAAGACGATTGGTTCGTGTTCAAAGTTCCTACTAAAAGGAAACATATTCCTAAGAAGAAATAAAAAAAAAACTTTATTATAATAGCATTGCCCCTGGTCCTGGTGGTTTTCTAGGGTCCCAATGGTCCCAAGGTTTATCTTCTTCTGGCTGAGGGACATATTCGTCTTTTTTAGGCGATTTTAAAGGATCGTATTTAGAGTATTCTTTTGGGTCATAACCTACTGGTTCTTTTTTTTCAAATTCATCTAATTTTAAATCATCGTATTTACGATATTCTTTTGGGTCATAACTTACTGGTTCTTTTTTTTCAAATTCATCTAATTTTAAATCATCGTATTTACGATATTCTTTTGGGTCATAACCTACTTGGTCTTTTTTTCCAAATTTATCATCTATTTTTTTGTATGTCATTTTATTTTTCCTCCATATTGTTTATTTTATACAAATGTTTTTGTTTAAAACATTTCCATTAAATCTTCTTTTCTGATCATTAATTGATAACCTGGTGGTTCTGTTACGGGAATTGTTAATATTTCACATTCTTTTCTTTTTTCATAAACAATGTTCTCTAAATCCTCATTTTTCACGCTAGCACAAATTCCTGTAAATCCACCATTATTAATTGATATATTCATTCTGTTTTTTTGTTGATGTAACCAAATCTGTGGATGAGTAGTTGTTAGTGCAGCTCCAGTTTTAGATGATGTTATGTAGGGTGCAGTAAAAGAATCATCTTCTTTTCCTAACGTTATAATATAGTACAATGGTTGATGATGCGGTCCTTCAAGATTATCTGTCCTTTCAACATATATCCTTCTTTGTGTCAAATAATCTGATTTTGTTATTTTTTTAATGGTTTCCTTTACTATTTCAGGAACATCTCTAAGTCTTACTTCTAATCTTTCATTTTCCATTTTATTTTTCCTCCGTGTTAACGTCTAACAAAATCTCTTTGGTGTAAAAACGCGTCTACTTCTGATCCTAAATCATCAGCATCCATTCTTTCATGACACAATCTATCTAGATGGTCAATGATTTCTAATTGGTCAGTGTAATGTGCTTGTCTTTGTCCAAGTGTATCACTTAACCAAAGTTCTCCTCGTAAGTGTTTTCTTCCATCCATAACTTCATAGATTTTCACTGCTTCTTCATGTGAAGTAACTGGGTAACTACCTTTGAAAGTTGAAACTCTTCCTGGCCGAGCAAAATCTCTATATTCAACTACTAATTTTTCTCCTAATCTTGATTCATATTCTTGTGCATACATTTTATTTTCCTCCGTGTTTTTAATTTATATTTTTGCAATCCCATACTTCATTCCAATGTTTTTTATTTTCATATTCAAAACTGGATCAAACATCATTGGAAGCATATCATCAAATGAAAATCGTTCACCACACAGATAACTGGCTGCTAAATTATCGATTTCATCTAAACTGATTCTTGCTAAATTTTTTCTTAGTTCATACGACATCTTATCTCCCCCTCTCTCTTTATCCAAAAGAGTAACTGCATTCTTTACTTATCAGTGGGAACTTATAATTATATAAGCGTTGTCTCCCCCCTACGTGACAACAAAAGCATTTTTATTGTTGTTCCTCCATTTTTATACAAAAATAAGGTTTGCTTTTTCTTTACTTATGAGTAGGAACTCCCTGGTTACTTAAATGTTTGTGGTATCGTTCAACGCCATAAAGCTTATAAAGTACAAAGTATTTACAATAAAAATGGAATTAGAAAATCTCAAAGAGCTTGGTTTAAGCGATGGACAGATCTCAGTTTACTCAGCAGTTTTAGAGTTAGGGATCACAGGTTTGAATAAAATTCAAGAGAAAACGGGTATTGAGAGAAGAAATATTTATGACATACTTAACAAATTGATTGAGAAAGGTTTAGTTTCATATACCGTTGAGAAAGGTAAAAGAACTTATCAATGTACTCATCCAAATAAATTATTAGAAGAGATCAAAAAGAAAGAAGATTCTTTAACAGATCTTAAACAGC
The DNA here is from genome assembly GCA_018664115.1 of Candidatus Woesearchaeota archaeon. GTDB lineage: Archaea > Nanobdellota > Nanobdellia > Woesearchaeales > GW2011-AR9 > JABJOX01. The sequence goes on along the minus strand of JABJOX010000055.1, from coordinate 36,977 downwards.
AAATACCTCAGATTAAAGACTTGTTTAACATTTCTAAACCAGATATTAGAGCAGAAGTTTATCGAGGAAATGAAGCAATTAAAGCTTTACTAAATGAAGCTTTAGAATACAAAGCAAGTCATTGGATTGGTGGCAATTCAGGTGTTTACAACACTCCTTTGAAACATTGGTGGGAACATTGGATGAAAAGAAGAGTAGAAAAAAAACATCTGATGTATGATTTAGTTGATCATGGAACTTTTTTGCAGGGTTTAAAACCAAAAGATATTAAGAAACATAAAAATGAATATTACAAATACGGTGAATTACCTAAACACTTAAGTTCACCGATGGTAATCATTATTTTCGGCAATAAAGTTGCTCAAGTTCTTTGGACCAAGAAACCATTTGCATTTGTTTTAGAATCAGAAGAGATCAAAGACAGTTTCATGAAATATTTCAATTACTTCTGGAAAGACCCTTGGTGATCTTAAAATTCTTGTCTCCCCCCTACGTGACAATAACAGACAAATATATAAACCAATAAGTATTGATACTAAAAATGGATACTGGAGCACTAGAAAAAATTGGTTTGACTAAAGGAGAAAGTAAAGTATACCTTGCTTTATTGAAAACTGGTTTAACTTCTGCAGGGCCATTAGTAAAAATAGCTAGCATTTCTCGTTCAAAAGTTTATGAAATATTAGATCGTTTACAAACAAAAGGTTTTGTAAGTTCTGTGATTGAAAATGGTGTGAAAAAATTTAATCCCATTGACCCTCGACTTATTCCAGATTATTTAGAAAAAAAGAAAAAAGAATTTGAAGAAAAATCTTTACAATTTAATAAAATCATTCCTACTTTACTTGCTGAAATGAAAGAAAAAAAATTAGATCAATCTGTAGAAGTGTTTAATGGGTGGCCAGGCATAAAAAATGTTTTTAATCTATTGATTAAAGATGCTAAAAAGAATGATGTTTGGCATGCCTTTGGTTTACCAGAAAGATTGTCAAAAGAAAGGGCTTTATTTTTCAAACATTGGAGAGTTAAAACTGATCAAATTGGTATTCATCAAAAATTGATTGCTAACAAAAAAATAAAAGGTTCGCCTGAATTAGCACCAAAATCAAAATATAGTGATATACGTTATACCTCTCAAGAAACACCGACAACAGTAGATATTTTTAGAGATCATACTCTTCTTGGAGTATGGACTGATATTCCTATCTTAATTGTAATTAAAGGAAAAGAAGTTGCTGATTCTTTTCGGACTTTTTTTGACCATATTTGGGAACAAGCTAAATGATAATCTTTATCACCATTAACTTAATAAATCTATACTAATCCCGAATAAATATGGATGATATTCAGCGATTAGCAGTAGAAACTATTAAGATGAAGAAGCAGGCAATAGTTTTTGCACCATCTCGTGCTTCTGCAGAAAAATCTGCTGAAGAGATTTCTAAATTAACTAATTTTCAACATCCTGAAATGGAAGAAGAAGTTCTTAAAGCTGCTTCTTCATCAACAAAACAGTGTCGGAGATTATCACGTTGTGTTAGGAAAGGAATTGCTTTTCATCACGCTGGTTTAGTACAGAAACAAAAAGATTTGATTGAAGATGAGTTTAGAAGTGGGAAAATCAAAGTAATTTGTTGCACTCCCACCTTAGCAGCAGGGATGTCACTTCCTGCTTATCGTGTGATTATCAAATCTCTTAAAAGGTTTTCAGGTAAATGGGGCATGGATTGGATTCCGGTCTTAGAATATTTACAAATGGCGGGCAGAGCTGGCCGGCCTGAGTTTGAAAAAGAAGGAGAAGCGATAACGGTTGCAAAAGATGAAAATGATAAACAAGAAATTTATGACAGATACGTTTTAGGAAAACCAGAAGAAATATATTCTAAACTTGCTGTTGAACCGGTGTTAAGAACTTATCTTCTTTCTTTAATCGCTTCTGGGATAATTACAGATGAAAAGAATATGAAAGATTTCTTTTCAAAAACTTTTTGGGCTTCACAATTTCGAGATTTTGCTAAATTAGAAATGATTATGGATAAAATGTTAAATCTGTTAGAAGAATGGGAGTTTGTAAAAATTTCTGGGGCAGATAGAGTTCAAGATGACTTTGTTGTTGCTAAAGATTTAAACAAAAAGAATCAAGAAATTAGAAAATTAAAAGCTACTTTGCTTGGACAAAGAGTTTCTGAATTGTATCTTGATCCGTTAACTGCAAGACATTTATTAGATTGTTTAATAAAATTTAATTCTGAGAAAGATAGTTTTTCTCTTTTACAAATGATTTGTCATACTTTAGAAATGCGGCCATTATTGAGAGTTAAAGCAAAAGAACAAGATAAAATTCAAGAAGAACTGGTTAAGAATTATGATAAACTATTGAAAGAAGAACCTTCTGCTTTTGATTTAGAATATAACGAATTTATTAATTCCATTAAAACTTCCTTGTTTTTTGACGCTTGGATCAATGAAACTAATGAGGATTTCTTATTAGAGAATTTTGATATTCGTCCGGGAGAGATTCGTGTTAAAATTGAAATTGCTGATTGGTTATTGTACGCTTCTTCAGAATTAGCTCGAGTTTCGATGATGGCTGGTGGTTTAACCAAAGAAATTCATAATTTAAGAATTCGTGTTAAGAATGGTGTTAAAGAAGAGTTGTTACCTTTATTAAAATTGAAAGGTGTTGGTCGTGTTCGTGCCAGAAAAATGGTTATTAATGGGATAAAAGATTTGGGTGATGTGAAGAAAACAGATTTAACTTCTTTAGCACAAATGTTAGGTGTGAAATTAGCGGTTGACGTTCATAAGCAGCTTGGTCTTGAGGTTCGTGAGATTCCTAAAGGGACACGTAAAGGACAGCTGAGTTTAGAGAAGTTTTAGATTTGGATGTTTCATAAAGAAAGTAATTTTATCGTTTCGTTCTAATTGTTTAATTTGATATTCCATCTTAGCTGCTTCACTTTTATTTGTTGTAGAAATTGCGTGTAATAGTTTTTTAAAACCTTTGGCACGAACATATTTACTTCCTTTGCCGCTTTTATGTGTAAGCATACGTTTCTTTAAATCGTTAGTGATGCCTGTATAAAGAGAATCGTTGTGGCATTCTAAGATATAAACAAACCATTCTTTGTTTTCCATAGGGGAATTAAATGTTTAGTGTTTATATTTGTTATTATTCTCTGGTGTTCTTAATACTTATATTCTGTAGTATACATTTATAAACAGAGAGTAGAATTTCGTATAATCACACAAAAAATGGCTAATATTACAAAAATGACAGTAAAAGGACATGAATTTAACGCTCCCTTAATTAGAGATTCTTTTGACAGAAGAGCATTACAATTCAAAAACAATATCATCACTTTACTTAGAAAGATTGGCGTTGTTGAAGATGATGTTGAGATACCTTTACAACCTGTTGCATACAAACGAGGTAAGGCATCTGCTTCTTGGTACTTTGAAGGTCAGAATCTTTATTACAGTTATGGGCTATCTAGAAAATTTGTGGAAAATATTTATGTTGTTTTCAAAGTGATTGAAGCTGAAGTTGATTTAATTCTTAGTAAAGAAAAAACTGTTGAACAATTTGTTTTAGATTTTTCTGAAGATCGTGATGTGGAAGAAAAACGTAAAGAAGCTCGTAAATTACTTGGTGTTGAAGAAGATTGTAATGATTTAGAATTAATCGGTCAACATTATAAAAAGATGGCTAAAGAATATCATCCTGATGTTGAGGGCGGTAGTACAGAGAAATTTAAAGAAGTTAATAAAGCTCATAAGATGTTGAAGCGAGAGCTGAGTTAGTTTTGTTTTTTAGATGTACAGAAGTTTCTGAAGATTTTCCCTCATCAATTTATGAACAAATTTATAAAGTAAAAGTGATTTCATTATGTTATGAATAAAATACAATGGATTATTCTGTCGGTGGGTTTTTTCCTTTTGGGAACGTTCTTCATTCAACTTGATTCTAATAACGGCTACTTGCCTTATGGAAAAGTAGCGAAGATAGTTGGAAATCCTTGTACTATTATAGAAAATTTACTTTGGGATAGATATCAAAGTGGGGAAATCACAGAAGATGAATGGTATGAAAAACAAAGCGCCTATGATGACTCACCACTAAATGAACATGATGTTCGTTGTACTGTTGGTGGAGAGATGTATGAACCATTCATTTATTTAACTTGGTTCGGACACATAATGTGTTTAATTATGGCTTTTCTGGAACCTAAATGGTATAAAAAGAAGATAAGAAAATGAAAATAAAAATTCTTACTATAACATTAATTACATTTCTCTTAATGCTTGCTTTTCTGGGGTATTGGGATAAGAAAATGCTTGATGACCAAAGAGATTTGTGTAATATGTATAGTGAAAAGATTTTTGAGAATATTTCTGATCCTGCAAACAAAGAACTTTCAGAACCTTGGGGGGATTGTTTAGATGAAGAACAATACTATGGCACAAAGTATCTTAACAGAATGTATCTAATCACAATTTTTATATTTTTGATTGCTATGTCAATTAAAATTGATAATCCAAATATAGGGAAGTTTAAAAAATAATCTGTGGGCTTAAATAAAATGGTATTTTCAACATTAATGACTCTAATTTATGCAAAGATGTTTTTCGTAGTGATATTAGCATTTCTTTTTTTCTATAATTTAGTAACGGACAAAAAGAAACATTGGGGATATTTTTTTACTATTATGTTATTTGTATTTCTGATTGATACGTACGAAGATGAATTATATGAAGATATGATGTATGATCAATCATCTGGTGATCAATACACAGCCCTAGAAACAGAACAATATAAAGAAAAATATGGGGCGGATTATGATGGTTCAAAAGACCCAAACAACATATATGATTGTGCTGATTTTAATACTCACGCTGAAGCTCAAAAAGTATTTGAAAGAGATGGTGGCCCCAGTATTGATGTACATCATTTAGATAGAGATGGGGATGGAATTGCTTGTGAGACATTACCCTAGAGTCTTTAATTCTTTCTTTTTTCACATAAATTTTTAAAAAACACCTCTATTTTGATATAAATGAGAAAAACACTTACTACTTTATTATTTGCAGCTTGTGCAGCATTACCTTCTTGTGATCTAGATAATAATCCTTCAACTAATTATAATGAAAAAATTGCTCAGTTAGAACAACGTGTTGAATATTTAGAAAATCAAACACCTTTAGTTGGTGAGCAAGGTCCTATTGGTTTACAAGGAATACCTGGTTCTAAAGGAGATACTGGTTTGCAAGGAGAAACTGGCCCTCAAGGAACACCTGGTTCAGAAGGAGAACAAGGAATTCAGGGATACAAAGGTGATACTGGTTTACAAGGAGTTCCTGGGGAAAAAGGAGAAACTGGCTCGCAAGGAGAAACTGGATTAACTGGTCCGCAAGGTCCAATGGGACTTATGGGTTTGCAAGGGATTAAAGGGGATACAGGATTACAAGGATTTCAGGGAATTCAAGGACTTAAAGGTGATGTTGGTTCTCAAGGAATACCTGGTGAAAAAGGAGAACAAGGTATTCAGGGTTACAAAGGTGATACTGGTTTGCAAGGGGAAGTAGGTCCTCAAGGTATTGCTGGAGAGACTGGTCCGAAAGGTGAACAGGGTTATCAGGGAATTCAAGGTCCAAAAGGAGATGCCGGATTACAAGGTCCAGTTGGACCGAAAGGCGAACAGGGTTTAGAAGGTTTAATGGGTATTATGGGTCCACAAGGTATTCAGGGAGAAACTGGTTTACAAGGACTTCCTGGTCTAAAAGGAGAACAAGGAATCCAAGGTTTAACTGGATTGGCCGGACTAAAAGGGGATACTGGAAATACTGGTTTACAAGGTGAACAAGGAATTCCTGGCGAGATGGGACCAACTGGTCCGTCGTTAAAAGTTTATGATTCTGAAGGTAAAGAGGTTGGTTATGTTTTGGGATGGAAACCAATGTCTGGACTGGGTCACTCTACTTATGTTACAATTTATGATGTGAACATTGATAAAGTTTATTATTTACGTTTTAATGGTAAGGTTGTAACTGGTGGCGATTGGCCGGGAATGTCCACTTTAAATATTCATTATGAATCTGATGATTGTACTGGCCCTGAATTATTTGGAATTAATAATCCACATGACGTTGTTGCTTTAGGACAAAGTGAAAGCGAATTTTTCACCACAAAACTAGGGGCAGAAAAGTTTAATGCTGAAATAGGGAGTTCTTTAGAAACCTCAGGATTTTGCACTTATTATAATATTAAAAAAATGAATTTACCCAATGCAGTAGAAATAGAACCAATAGTTCTTCCAGAATATACTGGTCCGTTGATAATTGTAGAAGAATAAATATTCTCAAATCAACCTTTGCACAACATCAGCAAAACAAATATACAGATAATGATTAAATTCTAACCTTTTAATTGTACCTTTGTTAAAAGGAGGTTCTAATCTTTTATACATTCCGTCAATTAAATCTTCTGGTTCTGGAGGAATTGTCTTTTTAAGTATTTCATTAAATGCTTTCTTAATTTCAGTAAGCTTTTCTTCTGCGTTCATTTCCCCTAATTTTTCATCTGAAACTTCTTGATATTTAGGTAACATTTTCAATAACAAGGGTTTTGAAACACTTGTACCTTATCTTCAACTAAATGTTTATGTTTAGTTAAGATCTTATCTGCAACTTTAGATATCTTTTCAATACTATCTGTTGATTCAATGGTTAGTCCCGCTATAGAAATTCTGTTTAATTTTTGTTTTGTCATGTTAATTCCCCCTTTTATAATTTAGTTACAAAACCTACGTGAGGTTCATATATTTCTCCCATTCTTCTTAATTGTTCCAATGCTTCATCAATTATCTCTGTTTCTATTCCTAAACGTTTTCCTTTTTCGATTATATCTTCTACAAGAACATTTCTTTCAGTTAAATCTTCTATAATCTTTAAAACTATGTTAATATTTTTTCTTTTTGGAGCAGTTAAATTTGCAGAAGAGATTCTATCAATATCAATAACCCCACTTTCGGCATCTTTTGTCATCTGATTAAAACTATATTCAATAATCTCAATAGCAACATTGAGATCATCTTCATTTGCTGTTAATCTTTCATTTAAGATTGCACTAGCTTTAGTTAGTTTGATTAAAGTAGTAAAAGTTCTCAAGACATGTTTAATTACAACAAAATCTTCAACTGGTGTTGCCCTATTTTTAACATAATAATCAATCATTTTCTCTTCAAGTTCTATGTTAATTATTACTTTATGTCCTTTAGGTAAATCAAACAATTTATTTTCTGATTTGTTAAACATTAATTTAGCTAACATTCTGTCTTTCTTTTCTTCCGGAAAATCTTTCAATGGAAAGATTAAGTCAAAAGAAGAAATGGTCTTAGTATCAAGACTAATTTGGTTCCGGATTAAATCATAAGGATCAAACCTACCAAATTTAGGGTTAGCTACGGCTAATACTGACATTTTAGAATTAAGAATATCTTTTAAAACCATTCTATCTTCAGCGGTACAAGAATCAACATCATCAACACATAGCAATTCTGTGTTATTCATCGTCTCTTTAATTAAAACATTTGTAGGTGTAAGTATTTTTGTAAATAATATTCCATCACAAAATGTTGCTTTTTCTTTTTGTTTAGCCATCTCTTGTAGTATCGTTGTTTTTCCACTATATGGATCGCCTACAAACAATATATTAATTGGTTCTTTAGAAACTAACTGCAATAGTAATGCTTGTTTCATGTGTTTATTTAAATAAATATTTGGTAAAAAACTTTCTGTATTCATATTCAATCACCCCTTTTTATATTTGAGAATTAACCCTTTAATATCTATTTCGAAGTTCTGATAGATATGTTAGTTACTGGAAATTCTTATAAGCGATATTCTTGGCGAGTGGTATAGTTTTTAATTTCATTTTTAATCTCTAAAGAAAGGATTATTATTGATCAGAGAAACATACCCTCTAGTTTGCACAATAGTGGTATTGATCTTTTCTAAGTCTTTCTTAATAAACTGTAAAGTCTTTTCAGATTTTTCTTTAGATTCTAATAATTCTACAGCAATCTCCATGAACTCTTGTTTTTTATCTTCTAATTTACTTAAGTTTTCTTGTAAAGTTAGAATTAAATCTTCTTTTCGCTTTTCATAATCTTTTCTGGGTAAGTATCTAATTGCAATATTTTCTTTACTTTGTTTTAACATTTCAGTTATCTGGTCCATTTTCTTTTTTAAAAGATTTATAGTTTTTCCTGTCTTTCATAAAATCTACAAATTCATCCTCCTTTATATCATGAATCTTGACTGCTTTTTTGTCGTTCATAGAAGTATGTGAGATATACTTATATTTAAACTTTTCTACTCATTTGTAGAATTTTATGCTTTTTAATAGAAATATTTATAAACTAAGCGTTCATTATAATACTTAAATATGGGAAATCACAAAATCTTAATTGCAACATTATACAATGTAGATCCAGTATTAGTGGCAGCTAATAAACTTGGTCCTAGCAGAATGTATCTTCTTATTGACAAAGTCCCTTCTAAAGAGCAGGAAAAGAGTTTAGAGTTGTTAAAAAACTCTTTAGGTAGAGTTATTGATATCAAAGTTGTTAAAACAGAAGTTTATGACATTGTTGCTATTGCAACTAAAGCCGTAGAAATAATTGATATGCAACCTAAAGATGATCAAATTTTTGTAAATATTACTTCTGGAAGGAAGACTAAAGCTATTGGTTTATTATTTGGTGCTTATGCTAGGCCATCGAGAGTAAAAAAAATACTCTATTATCCTGAGGAAAAAGGTGAACTACCAGTTTTTTTACCAAAATTACAATTTCAACTTAATGAATCACAAAAAAAAGTTCTTGAATATTTAGAGGAAAAAAAGTTTACTTCTTTAATGGTTCTATCTGAAAAGATTGATATCTCTCGGGCAATGTTGTACCGAAACATCAAAGAACTAGAAGAGATGGGTTTAGTAGAAGATTTAAAGTTAACGGATGCCGGTAAGATTGCGAGGTTATGAATGGAAGAAATAATTACTAATTTTTGTGAAGGACATGAAGTTTTAGTTGCTCCTACTGGTAAGGGGAATCTAGTTTTAGTAACTATTCCTAAAAGTTTTGAGATGGATTATTTTATTGCTTTAATTTCTGGGTATGATCTTCCTGACAATCCGGTTTATGGTGTTCGTTATGGTAAAGAAGAAGTGCGGGTGATAATATGATTTTAGATAGACTTAGTTTAAATGAAATTCAAGAATTTCGTAACGATTTATTTCATAAACAGGCAGATGCAAATAAAAAGTTAAACAACATTTTTCTTGATAATAAAGAAATCCCTTCAGCGAAAGAATTGTTTAATAACATTAATTATGAAGTTATATCTCTTGATTATACTTTAGACCCAAGTAAATCATTAATTGAAATTAAAAAAGAAATTTATGATTTAATTAAATCTTTTTTTGTAAATAATATCAAAAATAAAAGATTTTTAGGAAACTTTTCTTATGTTCTTGAGAAAAACAATCGTCAGACATTAGTTCACTTAATTATGGATTATTTTGATTGGGCATGTATTGATTTAACTGGGATTGTTTTAGGTAGTTCTTATGTACCTAATTCTACTGAATGTCCAACGACAGATAATATTAAAGTGAGGTTTTGTATATTTATAAAATGAATAAATTGTTTGTTTGTAATCTAGGAAAGTATCGAAGTCGGACAGCTGCTAATATCTTTGGTGGTAAATATGCAGGTGTTTTTGTTAATCTTAAAAAAGAAGATCTAGAGTGGGCTGACATTGTTTATGTTTTTGAGGAAAGACAACGATCAGAGATTGGGAAGCAATTTCCTACACAATATTTAAAAAAACGGATACTTAACTTAGATATATCTGATGTTTATGGTTATATGGATCGGAAGTTGGTAGATGTTCTCAGGAGGAAATTGAAATGAAGAAAAAGATATTTGAAGAATTAAGTAGGAATTACCGAAAAGTATGTAAAGCCGTTCCAAAAAAAATAACTAATGATTTAATTAAGAATTTACCAGATAATCCAGGAGTGTATATTTTTTATGAAGATAGAAAAGTCAAATATGTTGGTCGGGCAAACAAACTTAAAAAAAGAATAAAACAACATTTATCCAATAGTCCAAAAAGTTCAAATAGTTCATTTAGAAGAAATATTCAAAAAAAAATGGGGATTAAGTATACTGACACTAAAGATTATATCATGCAAAATATGGAATTCTATTATATTATTTTCAACAATAACGAGTTTGCTTATGCTGATACTCTTTTATTTGAAGCTTTTTTAATAAGACAATGGAAAAGTAGAAAAAAACATGAATTAATAAATTGCGATTATGATTTAAGCGAAGATGAGGTAAATAAAAAATGATCTTACAAACACGAGATAATTTAGTTGATTTCAAAATACCTCCCTATTTTTTAGAAGATAAAAATCGTGATGAATTTATTTTGGGATTAGAAAAAATATTTGGTTCTGTTGAAAAAATAAACACCATTGAACCAGATAGAGAATATAACGGAAAAGTAATCGTTGGCGGACAAAGATGGGGGGCTTCAGATTTTTTATACCTGATAAATCACAGCCATGAAAGTGATGAGTTTCTTGCTGGGAAACTAAAACGTTCATCAATGGCTATTAAACTTTCCAGAAATAGAATTTATGATATCAATGCTTGGGCAAGTAAAAAAAATAAAAAGAATGCTCTTATTACTGTTGAATTAATTAAAGAATACTTAGAGGATATAAAATGATGAGATTACTTGTGGGTACAAAAAAACATCTTGACTTTGAACATCCTATTGAGGTTACAGAAGAACAGAAAGAAAAATTAATTGAGTTACTGGGAAGGATATTTGAAGTTGTTGAATTTGAGAATGTTAATGCTTTTAATAGAAAAAGATTAGGTCAACAGAAAACTTTTCCTTGCGAATGGACAGCTAATGAAACTTATCAATTATGTTTGCCTACAAAAACTAGTGAAGAAATATCTTTAGCAACAGGCAGAAGTTGGTTTGCTATAGATCACAGAAGGGGAGCGGTAAATTATGATATTTCAAAATGGGCAAAAGATAGTGGGATAGATATTACAACCGGTTTTACTCCAGAAATAATTGAAAAATATATGACTGAAAAAGTTTTGGCAAAGAAAGAAGCAGAAGTCCAGAAAAAGAAAGAAAAAGCTAAAGAGAAAAAGATTGAAGAGTTAAAAGAACATTATTACCATTGGGGAACAACTAAGAAAAAAGAAATGATTCAATGGGGAATGAACTTAGGACAACTTCCAAAAGGTGATGTTGATGAATATATTAAAGAGAAAAGAGATAAAATCTTGAAAGAAATCAAAGAATTAGGGGGAGACATAAAATGACACTACTATCAAAATCTAAATACTTGAACGGATTACAATGCTTAAAGTACTTCTGGGTATCTTTACATGAGAAAGATAGGCTTCCTGAACATGATTTAGCTACCCAACACTTATTTGACCAAGGTCATAAAGTTGGACATTTAGCTAAAAAGTTATATCCTGAAGGTATTGATATCCCTGAAGCAGATTTTAAGAAAAACTTAGAAAAAACTAAAGAAGTTCTTGGTTTAGGTAAACCACTTTTTGAACCTGCGTTTATGGTGGGCAATTTATATTCAAGAGCAGACATATTAATTCCAGTAGGAGATGAATGGGACATTCTTGAAGTTAAAAGTGGTACTTCCATTAAAGACATTAATATTCACGATGTTTCTTTTCAGAAACATGTTTATGAAAAAGCAGGATTAAAAATTAGGAAATGTTTTCTTGCTCATATTAATAATAAGTTTGTTAAAAATGGAGAGATTGATCCTAACCAAATTCTTACTAAAGAAGATATCACCTCACAAGTTGAAGAATTTATTGTTGGTATTGAAGAAAGGATAGAAAACATGATTAATGTTATGAAAAGTGATTTATGTCCTGATGTTAATATTTCTTTAGATTGTGCTGACCCTTACGATTGTCCTTTAGAAGATGAATGTTGGGGTTTCTTACCATCTTCTTCTGTGTTTGATTTGTATAACATTAGAAAGAAGAAAGCGTTTCAATGGTTAGATGATGGAATGCAGTTATTAACAGACGTTCCAATAGATTTGCTTAATGATAAGCAAGGTATTCAACATGCTTGTGAGAAAAATGAAACTGTTCATGTTAACAAGCAAGAATTGAAGAAATTTTTGGGTAGTTTGAAAGAACCTGTTAATTATTTAGATTTTGAAACTTTTATGTCTGCTGTTCCTGTGTTGGATGGGACAAGGCCATACCAACAAGTATCATTTCAATGGTCTTTACATGTTTCAGGGAAGCATTATGAATTTTTAGCTTCATCTAAAGATGATCCCCGGGAAGAGTTTCTTAAAACTTTGAAAGAAGTTTTGGGAGATAAAGGAACTATTCTCACTTATAATCAATCTTTTGAAATTAGAATGTTGAGAGAAATGGCTTTGGTTTTTCCTGCTTACAAAGATTGGGTTGAATCTGTTGTCAGTAGAGTAGTAGATTTAATCGTTCCATTTAAGACTTTTTCATATTACAATCCTAAACAAAAAGGTAAATGCGGGTTAAAGTCTGTTTTACCAGCTATAGTTGGTAAAAATCCGTACGCTGACTTAAACATTAACGATGGTAGTTTAGCATTGATATCTTATTTAAAGATGACTTATGAAGATGGTCCTGATGTCCGTGCGGATTTATTGAAGTATTGCGAACTGGATACCGAAGGGATGATCTGGATTGTTGATGGGTTAAAGGAATTAACGAAATAAAGAATAATTAATGGGTGAAATTATAACTAAAATTGAAGAATTGGAGAAAGTTAATCCATAATTTTTTATGATCTTTTAAAAAATGAAAAAAAAGAAAAAACGCGGGAATGGAAAACCAGGCGGTTATCTTTCTAAAGAAGAATACCTTAAAATTAAAAAAAAGAATTTAGAGCAAAAAGATATGATCAAATTTGGTCTGCTTGGTTCAAAATTACAGAAAAAAATTAATAAACTGAGAAAAAAGAAAAGGTTTGGAAATAGAAGACCAGATGGTGATATTCAAAAAGAAGAATATCTTAAAGAAATTAAAAAAGAGAAAACATACTTAATTAGATACGGTATTCTTGGTTTAAAATCTCAAAAAAAAAAAAGAAAAACTGGAATATGAACGAATAAAAAAGTTGAAAGTTAATATTGAACAAAAGTTTCCTCGTTTAGAAAAACTTTTTGAGAATGATGATTATTTTAGTAAGCTTGTCTGTAAATTAATATCTAATATGCATTTAATTTCAACCAATAAAAGTAAAGTTCATACAATTAGAACATTACGAACTACTGCTAGAAACCATCAACAGTCAGAATTAAGAAAAAGAATAATTGAATATGCTAAGAAGAACAAAATCAATCCAGAAAAAACAGAACAATGGTTATTTATGAGAGAAATGTTGTGATAATTATAAAATAGAATCCAATAGTTTAATTTTTTTTCTCAGCAATCATTATTGAAAACAAACAACCTAAACAAGATTTTGTTTTTCGTAACACTGTTATTAAGTGATGTAATATACAGTCATCAGTTTGATTTCCTGCAAGAAGTTTATATCCTATTTTTTGTTTTTCTTTTATTTTTGAATGTAATTCTGCTGCATTTTGAATATTCAACGGTTTCTGTGCTTCTTCTTTTAGGTAAAGTTTTTTAAATTCATTTAAAAGATCATTAATTTCTTTGTATAATTCTAGTGTTTTTTTATTTATTTTACCATCTTTTAGATAACAATAACAAATACCATTATATTCATCTCCGATATTTTCTAACTCTTTTATGATATAAAATAAGAATGGTATCTTATCTGGTTCTTTATACCCCTCTTTTATCAAAATTCTTTCACAGAAATTTGCATTTCTATTAATCGTGTTTTCTTTTGTTTGTGCTAATTTAATTTCTTCAATATTTTTATTTTTAATTGCTTCTAAACTGTCCGTTGATAATTCTGTAATCCCATATAGTAATCTTTTTAGGACATTTTCAAATTGAGTGTGATCTAAAGAAGAAATAGAATCAATAACACAAGAATTTTTTTTATTTTCTATTATATCCCAACTATTTAAGTCATTTCCTGTAACTTTTGCAATGTTATTATATGCTTCTGCTGTTGAAAAAATAAATTTAACATGATCATAACCTGCTCTATAAAGGGCTGCGGTATAATGCATTAATGCAGAAGAAGGCATATCATTAGGAATAGTAATTGTTGTTTTTGATTTAATATGTTTTCCTTTTCCTCCGATAACCAGATATGTTCCCTTTTCATCAACTTTAATCTCGTTTCCTTTTTTTAAATTATTTTTTTCAACCCATTTTTTAGGTAATGTTACAGTTAGTGAAGAACTTCCGTGTTGAACTATTTTTCTTGTTACCATCTTTGTAATAAATGACTTTGATTATTTAAATATTTCGTTTAATAAACAAAAATAAACAAAATGTGTATTTTTCTTAAAATGTGTTTATTACACCCAAAAAGTACATATATCAGTTTATTCATCATAAAACTATCAAGTTTTGGAAGCAATACTTGTGAAAGAGGTGTCAAATATGCAAAAAAAACAAACACAAAAATTTAGGTGGGGAATAAAAACTCCTTTTGTGGGTTTTATTCATACGGGAAATCAAAGAGCGTTAGAAAAAATATATGGGATTAGTGCACCCAATCATATTAAAGCACTAGGGGTATAAAAAATGAATACAAAAATGAAAATTGAAAAATTTAATGCAGTACCAGATACAAAAATATATGGGCATTTAGGACAAGTAGGATATAATTTAAGAGATGCAATAAGTGAATTAGTGGATAATTCTATTGATGCCAGGATACCTGGAAAGAAACTTAAGATAGATTTAGAACTTGATGAATTTAGTAAAGAAGTATCCATTAAAGATAATGGTAAAGGTATGGATAAAGAAACTGCAAGAGCGGCTATTGTTTTGGGAAAATCAAGTAAAAAAGGCAAATTAGGTTTTTTTGGTTTAGGAATGAAAACTGCGGGTCTATCTTTAGGCAATATCCTAACGATTAGAACAAAACAAAATAATTCTAAAGAAGAATACATTGTTGAATTTGATAAAGTAGAATTTGAAAAAAAAAATAATTGGGAAGTTTCAATAAAAAGTTATCCTTCTACTAATGATTTTACAAGTGGAACAGAAATAATTATTAGCGATTTATTATTTACTCCTACCTGCAAGAAATCAGACCGATTAAATGAATATCTCGCTGAAAGATATAAAGCATTTATTAATTCTGGAGAAATTGAGATATTTGTAGAGGGTTATAAATGTATACCTCAAAAAAATAATTACATCATGGAAGAACCAATTTCAATTACAACTGAAAAAGATGATATTATTACTGGGGTGTTAAGAATACAAACTAAGCGGTCACAGAAACATCAAGAATATGGTTTTGATTTGTATAAAAATAAGAGAATCATAAAAGTAAATGATAAAATAGGAGTTGGGATTCATGGAGAGAGGGCTTTAATTTGTGGTGAATTAAATTTTGATTTTTGTGATGTGAATTTTACAAAAAATCTATTTTTGGAACAATCAGATAAGTATAAAGCGGCAGCGAAAGCTCTCAAAGAATACTTAAATCCATTAAGACCTTTGTTTACTACAAAATGTTTAAAGAGGGACAAAATTGAAAAATTATTGGAAATACAAAAAGAAACAGGAAATATACCTAATCTTGCAGAGTTTAAAGAATTAGTTAAATCTTTAGATAATGATGGAGAAATGTTGATTTCTGAGACTGTGTATGCTAGTGATATTGAGAAGATGGATTCTGAAAAGCCGGCAACAATTTCAAAACATACTGAACTTTTAAGCCAGATTAGCAGCCATCTTAGTTATCTCGAAGAAACTTCAAGAATAATTACTGAATGTAAAACAGATGAAGAAGCTATTAATGAAATTAATAGTAATTCAATGACTGAGATGAAACTTTCATCTTATAGCAATTCATTAATAGATTTAGCAAATAAAATTCAGCTTTTATTGGGAAAAGCTAATTTACAACAATTAGCTAGTGGTTCTAATACTGCTAATGTGAATATATAAAAATGAAAACTAATTTCAGACCTCGCTTGTGGCAGGAAAAGGCTTTGAAAGAGCTCTCTAATGTAAATTATTCAGCTTTAGTAGAAGCTCCTACTGCTGCTGGCAAAACTGTTTTTGCGATGATGGCTATAGATTTGTTGAGGTTTAGAAAACCTGGATTGAAAACAGTAATTGTTGTTCCAACAATTAATTTGTTGAAACAGTGGAGGAAAGAATTGGTTAAGTTTCTTGGAGTTTCAGAGGAAGAGATTGGCGAATTTTATGGACCTAAAAAAGATAATTCTTCAGGTAAGAAGTTTATGATTTATGTCATTAATTCTGCAGCCAGAGATAGAAATCTTTTTTATCAACAATTGGAAAATAAATTTGATTTTGTTATCCATGATGAAGTTCATCATGTTGGTGCAGAAACTTATAAAGATTTGTTGAAAATTGAATTTTCTTATAAGTTGGGAATTAGTGCAACTCCAGACAGAGAATATGATTCTGAAGGCACTAAAGAAATTGTTAAATATTTTGGGACTAAGATTGATGTACCTAAAGAACATGTTGAACTTGCACCAATGGATTTTAATATGATTAGAGTAGAATTAACTGGAGATGAGTCAGAAAGATATAACACTTTTAGGAAAAAATTAGGGGTTTTTTTATCTAAATTGAAAAGACTGTACGGTTTAAATCCTAATAGTAAGAACTTTTTTAAGAAATTGAAAGAATTATCTGAAGCCGGTGTTGATGAAGCTAAAGCTTATATTGGCGTAATTAGAAAGATGGAAAATATTCGTTTTACTGCTTTTAATAAATTAAAAGCAGTCAGAGGTTTAGCAAACAGTTTAGATAAAAAAACAATTATTTTCTGTGATCGAATTAGTTTTGTTGAAAAAATAAACTTAGTTTTGAAAAAAAGTTATCCTGACAGGAAAATCTTTGTAATTCATAGCGGATTAAAGAAAAAAGAACAACATCAACAATTGGCCGGTTTTAAGCAAAGTAGTAATGGGATTTTGGTTGCTGCTAGAATTGTTGATGAGGGTTTTGATGTACCTGATGCTTCTATTGGAGTTTTAGTAAGTTTTACTAAAACTAAACGGCAATCAATTCAGCGCGATGGTAGAATCTTACGTTACATGGATGGTAAAATAGCAAAGAAATATGTTTTTGTAATCAAAGACATTGATGAAGAAGATTATTGTAAACTTTTAACGAAAATGGGCCAAACTCAGAAAGCTTTGAAAGGTACTTGGTTAGATTTCAAAGACAATAATTTTGGAATCTCTGAAGACTTTCGGGCAGGGTTTAATCTGTTACATTTGAATGGATTGTTTAAAATGGAGGAAAGTTTATAAAAAATGGGGACTGGAGTATTATAAAATGGAATTTGGAAAATTATCAAAAGTGGATTTAAGAGAGGGATGGAAACATGAAGCATATGATTTTACTACCTGGCTTGCTAAAGAAGAAAATCTAAAACTTCTTGGTGATGCTATTGACATCGAACTTGAAATGGTGGAAACTGAAGCCAGTGTTGGAAAATATAATTCCGATATTTTAGCTAAAGAAGCAAATTCTGAAAAAGTAGTTTTAATCGAAAATCAATTAGAACCTACAGATCATGATCATTTAGGAAAACTAATCACTTATGCCTCTGGCCATGAGGCAAAGATGATTATTTGGATTTGTAAAAGAGTTAATGATGAACATAAAAGTGCAATTGAATGGTTAAACAGAAAAACCGATGAAGACACTCATTTTTTTGCAATAGAATTAGAACTGTGGAAAATTGGTGAATCATTATCTGCACCCCATTTTAAAATTATTGAAAGTCCAAATGACTGGGCGAAGACAATCAAACAAGCTGTTAAGAATGAACAATTAACTGAAACTAAATTAGCACAATTAAATTATTGGAAAGAATTTCAAGATTTTGCTACAAAAAAAGGATCCGTTTTAAGTTTTAGAAAAGCACGACCACGACATTGGTATAATTTCAGTTTAGGAAGTTCTCATGCCCATGTTACGTTAACAGTTGATTCAAGAAAAAATTTAATTACTTGTGGGGTTTATATAAATTCATCTAAATTTGATCCTAAATCAATAATGGATAAATTAGAAGAACGAAAAGAAGAAATTGAATCTGATTTAGGTATTGAATCGGGTTGGTATAGGATGAATAAGTTTTGTCAAGTAAAAATTGAAAAGAAAGCTGATTTCACTGATGAAGATGATCAAAAACAACAGTTTACTTGGTTAATTGAAAATGCTGAGAAATTTGCTAAAGTTTTTAACAAATGGTTGAAAACAAATGATTTAGAGGAAAATGAAAATGAATAAAAAAGAATTATCAGAAAGGGACATTTGTACAAAGTATATCACTCCTGCAATAAAACAAGCAGGTTGGGATATTTTTAGGGAGGAATATTCTTTTACTAATGGTAAAATCATTATCAAAGGTGATAAGATTGTGCGAGGGGAAAGAAAACGTGCTGATTATATTCTTTTTTACAAACCTAATATCCCTATAGCAATTATTGAAGCTAAAGATAATAAACATTCAATTGGTTCTGGGTTACAACAAGGTATTGAATATGGAGAAATTTTAGATATTCCTTTTGTATTTAGTTCTAATGGGGATGGTTTTATTTTACATGATAGGACGGGTCAATTAGAAGAGATTGAAAAAGAACTCCCTATTGATGGATTTCCAAGTCCAATAGAATTATGGAATACTTACAAAAGATGGAAAGGAATTAATAAAAATGAAGAAGAAATAATCACTCAAGAATATCATCTTGAAGAAAAAGGGAAAGTGCCACGATATTATCAACAAGTTGCTATTAATAAAGCTGTTGAAGCTGTTGTCAAAGGACAAGATAGAATCTTATTGGTCATGGCAACAGGAACAGGAAAAACTTTCGTTGCTTCTCAGATTATTTATAAATTATGGAAATCAAAAGCAAAGAAAAGAATTTTATTTTTAGCAGATAGAAACATTCTTGTTGATCAAGCAAGAAATAATGACTTTAAGAAATTTAAAGATATTATGACCAAAGTAACAAAAAGAAATATTGACACTTCATATGAAGTTTATTTAGCTCTTTACCAGGGTCTATCTGGAAATGAAGATTGGAAGAATATTTATAAACAGTTTTCTAGAGATTTCTTTGATTTAATTGTGGTTGATGAATGTCATAGAGGAAGTGCGAGAGAAGATTCTGCATGGCGAGAGATATTAGAATATTTTTCAACAGCATCTCAAATTGGAATGACTGCAACACCTAAAGAAACTAAAGAAGTTTCTAACATTGATTATTTTGGTGAACCAGTTTATACCTATTCATTAAAACAGGGGATTGATGATGGATTTTTAGCGCCTTATAAAGTTGTAAGGATCTCTATTGATAAAGATGTTGAGGGGTGGAGGCCAACAAAAGGAATGAAAGATAAGTATGGCCATAATGTTCCAGATAGGATATATAATGTCACTGATCACGATAGAAATATTGTTATTGATGACAGAACAAGATTAGTTGCTAAAAAAGTTAGCGAATTTCTGAAGAATAGTGGAGATAGATTTGCAAAATCTATTATATTTTGTGTTGATATTGACCATGCAGAAAGAATGAGAATGGCACTTGCGAATGAAAATTCTGATTTAATGATTAAAAATCCCTATTATATTCTTAAAATAACTGGTGATGATGATATTGGAAAAAAGCAGTTAGATAATTTTATTGATCCTGCAAGTAAATATCCAGTTATTGCAACTACTTCAAAATTAATGACTACGGGGGTAGATGCCCAAACATGTAAATTAATTGTTCTTGATAGTCATATTAAATCAATGACCGAATTTAAACAAATTATTGGAAGAGGTACAAGAATCAGGGAGGATTATGGAAAACATTACTTTACTATTATGGACTTTCGTCATGTGACTCATCTATTTGCCGATCCAGACTTTGATGGTGAACCTGTGCAAATATATGAACCAAAACTAGAAACTGAGCTGAAGATAAAAGAAGCAAAAAAAGTAGAAAAAGAGGAAATAATTTATGATACTAAATCGTCCGTTGACATAATCAGGGAAACATCTGATAAACCTAGAAAATATTATATCAACAATCTAAAAGTGTCTGTTCTTAATGAAAGAGTTCAGTATTATGATAAAGATGGAAAATTGATTACTGAAACTTTAAATGATTTTACAAAAAAAACATTACAAGAGGAATATCGTTCTCTTAATGATTTTTTAAAAAAGTGGAATACAGCCGAGAAGAAATCAGCAATTCTTAATGAATTACGAGAGCAGGGTGTATTAATTGATGAATTAAAACATGAAGTGGGGAAAGACTTTGATGAATTTGATTTAATTTGTCATGTGGCTTTTGACAAAAAACCATTAACACGAAAAGAACGAGCAGATAATGTAAAGAAAAGAGATTACTTTACGAAATATGGTGAGAAAGCTCGTGCAGTAATCAATGCTCTTCTAGATAAATATACTGATGAAGGTATTGAAGATATGGAAGATTTAAAAGTATTAAAAGTAAATCCTTTACGTGATTTTGGAACACCAGTTGAGATAATAAATTTCTTTGGTGGTAAAGAACAATATTTTGAAGCAATTCATGAATTGGAAAATCATATTTATTCAGGAGGTGGACAGATTGGCAATATCGGGAGTTATTAAATCAATAAGGGATATCATGAGAAAAGATCGAGGCATTAACGGGGATGCTCAAAGAATTGAACAATTAGTTTGGATGATTTTTCTTAAAGTTTTTGATGACAAAGAAAAAGAATGGGGGTTAGAAGAGGGATATATATCAATAATCCCAGAAAAATTCAGATGGAGGAGTTGGGCAGCCAATAATGAAGGCATTACTGGAGAAGAACTCTTAAAATTTATTGAAGAGATGTTTAAAAAATTAAAAGAAATAAGTGCTACTCCAGATGGTAACCCAAAAGGATTTATTGTTAAATCACTATTTGAAGATTCTATAAATTATATGAAAAATGGTGTTTTAATTAGGCAAGTAATAAATAAATTAAATCAAATTGACTTTAATAAAAGTGAAGACAGACATTTATTTAATGATATCTATGAAGGGATATTAAAAGAGTTACAAAGTGCAGGGGATTATGGGGAATTTTATACGCCAAGGCCAGTAACTAGGTTTATTGTTGATATGGTAGGCCCTAAAACAAAAGAACTTCTTTTAGATCCTGCTTGTGGGACGGGTGGATTTTTGACTTCTTCTATAGATTATTTAAAAAAAAATGTAAAAAATATTGATGAGCATAAACTAATTGAAAAAAATGTTTTAGGTTCTGAATTAAAACCATTACCTCATCTTCTGTGTACTACAAATTTAATATTGCATGATATTGAAGTGCCAAATGTTGAACATAAAGATTCCTTAGGGAAACCATTAGTTGGTTATGGTCCAAGCGATATGGTTAATGTTATTGTTACAAATCCTCCGTTTGGCGGAGCAATTGAACCAGGAGTAGAACTCAATTTCCCTTCTCTATATAGAACTAAAGAAACTGCTTATTTATTTGTTGTTTTGATAATGAAATTATTAAGAGATGAAGGAAGATGTGGTATAGTTCTTCCGGATGGAGGCTTAATGACTGGTGATGGTGTTGCTATTAGAATTAAAGATAAATTACTTTCTGGTTTTAATTTGCATACTATTATTAAACTTCCAAATGGTGTCTTTAGTCCTTATACTGATATAAATACAAATTTATTATTCTTTAAAAAAGGAGAACCAACTAAAGATATTTGGTATTTTGAACATCCCCTACCAGAAGGCTATAAAAAATACACAAAGACCAAACCAATTAGATATTCAGAATTTGGTTTAGAGAAAGAATGGTGGAATAATAGGGAAGATGTAAAATTTTCTCAATATTGCTGGAAAGTTTCTATGGATGAAATAAAAAATAAGAACTATAATTTAGATTCTAAGAACCCACACGTCATAGAAGAAGAAAAACAATTAAGCAAAGAGGAAATAATTAGTAAAATTGAGAAAAACATGAATAAAACTCAAGAATTACTTAAATTAATTCAGGAGGCTTCGTAAATGTCTACTTGGAATAATATTGAGATTAGCTCTTTCTTAACTGAGAGAAAGAATCGTTTTAAACCAGCTGAAGCAAATGAGTTAGGATTAAAAAGATTGTATAAAATAGATTTTTCAGGAAAGATACATTTACTGGAGGGTAAACAAACTAATACTAATATGATTTTAATTAAGAAAGGAGACTTAGTTATTTCTGGTATTAACGTTGAGAAGGGCGCGGTTTCTATTTATCAAGGAGATGAAGATGTTTTAGCTACAATTCATTATTCCTCTTATGGTTTTGATAAATCACAAATTGACATTGATTACTTTAAATGGTTTTTGAAGAGTCGAACTTTCAAGGAAGTAATGCAAAGTCAAGTAAGGGGTGGAATTAAAACAGAATTGAAACCAAAACACTTTTTACCACTTAAGATTGATCTTCCAGATTTACCAACCCAAGAGAATATTAGGGATAGAATCAATAATATCAGTAAAGAGATTAATGAAATGAATCATTTCTATGCCCAGAACGAAAATTACGTAAATAAACTTTGTCAAGCAATTTTTCAAGAAGCAGTACAAGGAAAAATTATTTCTCAAAATCCAAATGACGAACCTGCTTCTGTTCTTTTAAAGAAAATAAAAGAAGAGAAGGAAAAAATGATTAAAGAAAAAAAAATAAGAAAAGATAAATTTCTTCCTCCAATTAAAGAAGAAGAAATTCCGTTTGAATTGCCAAGTGGGTGGGATTTTGTTAGAATAATAGATGTCTGTTACAAGATTACAGATGGAACTCATCATACTCCTCGTTATGTAGAAGAAGGAGTACCATTTTTATCAATAAAAGATATTGATTTTGGTAAGATCTCATACAATAGTTGCCGACACATTACTTCAAATGAACATAAAGAATTGATTAAACGTTGTAAACCAGAAAAAAATGATCTGTTGTTTTGTAGGATAGGTACACTGGGCAGATGCGCATTAATTCGGGATGATAGAGAATTTAGTATTTTCGTAAGCTTAGGACTAATAAAATTTTTCACAAATTTTATTGATAAAGATTATTTTGAACAACTTATGAATTCTCCAATAATGTATAAACAATATCTTGAAATTAAAGCTGGGGGTTTACATACTAATAAACTTAATTTAACAGATATGCCAAAATTAATTATTCCAATTCCTCCACTCAACGAACAAAAACGTATCGTTGAAAAAATTGATCAACTAATGAAACTCTGTGATGAATTAAAAATAAAAGTTAAAGAAAATCAGAAAAATGCTAATCTGTTAATGGAAGCAGTATTAAGAGAAGCTTTTGAGGTTAAAGTATGATTATTGTTAATAATAAAATAATAACATGTGAGAATAATTTAGATTTAATTAAAAATTTTGTTGAAAGATGGATAAATAAATCTAAGGAAATCCAAAAATTATCACTAAGTTCGGATCAAGCTTATAAAACAATTATGGATTTTCTTGATGAGTTTAAGTTACTTTTCCCAACGATTAATAAATCTGAGAGGGAAGATAATAAATATTTATTACTGATGGAACAGATTGCAAATGATTTACGTTTTTCTCTTAGAATTGCTTATGATAAATATAAAAAAGAAAATAAAGCCCTTTGGAGGACTTTTTTTGAAAATAATCTTAAACTCCCTGATATCAATCTTAATATGTTAAAATAATTACCTCTCCTTCCAGCTCCAGCAACCTTCACCAACAATGACATGATCTAAGACATTAATACCTAATAACTCACCAGCAGAAACTAACTTCTCAGTTACACGTAAATCTTCATCACTAGGGTTACAATCGCCACTAGGATGGTTATGTACTAAAATAACAGCATTAGCACTTCGTTTAATAGCTTCTTTAAACACTTCTCTGGGATGTATTAAAGATGAATTTAAAGTTCCTCTTGAAACTAAAACTTCTCTTTCAATAATTCTATTTTTTGTATCTAAACATAATACATAGAAATGTTCTTTCTTCTTCCCAGATAAAAAATCTACAAAGTAATTGTAAACATCTTGAGCAGATTCTATTGTTGGTTTAAATCCGCCTCTTTTAACCCAATTAGTTAGTTTAAAGATTTCAAACATTGCTTTAATCTTAACTGCAGGTATTTTTCCTACTTCTTTTTCTAACTCTGTTAAAGATAAGGTAGTTAGTTTGTTAAAACTATACTTGTTCAACAACCTATTACTAACATCAATTGCATTTTCTCCTTTCTTCCCACTCCAAAGAATTAAAGATAATAGTTCTGCTGGATTAAGTTTACTTTCTCCTTTACTTCTCAGCCGATGATGCGGTTTGTTCCACCAAGGCATTTCTTTTATTTGCATATTGAACTAAATACAACGTTAATTAAAATAGATTTTGGTGATTGAGAACATCATAAGTTATTTATATAATACCTAATTAATGAGATATAATTAAAATGGGAGTAAGTTATGATGAGAATGGAAATCCTATCAGGAAAGTAATCAGGGTTCAAAAGTATTCTAAATATAATCCTGCGCCAATAGATTCAAAAGAATTTGAAAAGATGGTCAAAGAAAAGTGTACTATACCTACTAAAAGTGGAATTAAAGTTCAGTCTTTTGGTGAGAAAAAGATCGCTGATTTTTTATGGAGTAATAATGTTGATTTTGAATACGATGTTCTTGTTGAATTTGGTAAAGAAGAAACACCTGATTATGTACAAAGGGCGAGGCCTGATTTTCTTATTAAAGGGACAAAGATATATATTGAATATTGGGGCATGAAATATGGTAATTCTAATAAGCCAGATTATGATGAGAGAGCTAAGATAAAGATTGCACTTTATCAACAAGAAGGAATTAAATTAATTCAGGTTTTTGGTGAAGATTTACAAATTTTTGGTTGTAGCATATTAAGAGAAGATTTGATTAAAGCAAATGTTATCAAGAACTAAATGGTTCTCTCAAAAGCTTCTTAGACACAAAGAAGCTTCTGAAGAAATAATCTATTTATAAATTCATATTCTCAATCACCAAAACATTTATATATTCAGCCGTACTTACTGTTTGTACGTACAACTAAACGTGCGAGGTGACAAACAAAATGAAACTTGAAGATGTAAAAAATATATTTCAACGTGAAAGAAGGATCTGTCGAGCAAATATAAGACTTTATCCTTCACAGATGGAATTCATAGATAAACACAATCTTTCTGTTCAGGTAATCTTTGATAAAGCACTTGACGAGCTAGGACATACAATCCCTAAACCTGAAGAAATAGGAATTTTAGCCCATAAATATAGGCCAAGAGTCTCCAGGGGACATGGTAGGGGCGGAAAAGGAAATGTAGTGAGACAAAGAAACGCGGCAAAAGGTAGGAGGTATAAATAATGGCAAATAAGAAAAAAGGTGGCTGGGTATATACTGGTGTAAGTACTCGAAAAGATGGAAAGAAGAAAGTTTATGTTGGAATGACTAGAAGATCAACTTCGAAAAGATGGAAAGAACATAAAGATAGTTGTGGGGGGTATTAAAAATGAGTCAATGGATATCTAAAGGAAAAAAGTTTGAAGGAAAAACAAAATTTTGGTCGAGTAATCCTCGAAAAGCTGAAAAAACAATGAAACGTAAAAGTGCTTCAGAAAAAAGAGCGATCATAAAGAAATATGGTTAAATTAACTAAAGTGATTTTTAATATTTGGAGGAAATTAAAATGGATGCATTAACACTTATTTTAACACTTTATTTTACTTTTAGTATGTTTTTAGGATTTTACATACAGGGAAAATGGGTTGTTAGAAAGATAAGGAGGCAATAATTTGATTAATCTTAAATAAATTTTATATATAAGTAATCAAAAATCAATTTAAAATGGTAATTAAATGTTTTTTATCGGATAAAAGAATTTGGAGCCCAAAGGAAGTAGAATTGATTAAAGGGATTGATGGAAAATTTAAAACAGTAAATAAGAATTATGTCTCTAAACTCAAAGAGGATCTTAAAGAAACTAAGAAAATAAAAGTCCATTTTTCTGACAAATCAAAATATTTAATAAATCATTCTTTTGATGAATCTTTTAGATATTGTAATAAAGTGTTTATAATTGAAATGATTTGTAAGCAAAAACTTTTTTATTCATTAGATAGATTATTTAATTTATATGAATATCACAATCAGAAATTACAAGAAAAAATAGCCAAGAAAAAATATTATCTTCTCTTTTCAGATTATGTTGAATTACTTCTTGATTTGTTATCCAATGAAGTTAATAAAACTGAAGTGAATTTTTCTTTAATTAAAAAGATGGGAGAACGAATAATGACCATTGAAAATATATTTAATAAAGTAAAAATGCTTGAAGACGCTTCAGAAATTAATATTGCTCTTAATAAAATATTATCTTCAGAAAAAATGGAAGAATTAGAGACTCTTTTTATTGAACAAAATCCAGAATTAATGGAAGAGGATGAATTAGAGGATGAAAATAATAATACCATTGATGAACCGCTTATTTCTTCAAATAATAATTTTGAAAATGAAATAGAAGAAAAGAAAGTAATAACTACAGATTCTGGAATAAGGGTACAATCAAACGGAGAGAGAAAAATAGCTGATTTTTTGTTTAAAAATAATATTTCTTTTGATTATGATGAACAGATCACATTAGAAGGTAATGAAAGAAATGAAAATGGTTACAAAACTAATTGGATTAGGCCAGATTTTTATTTAGGTGAATTTAATGTTGTTATCGAATATTGGGGTATGATGGGTGATCTTGATTATGATCGAGACATGAAAAAGAAAAAACGTTTATATAAAGAGTCAAAAACAACATTGATTGAATTTAAAAAGGAAGATTTGGATGATTTAGAAATTAAATTAACAGACAAATTAAGAAAAATGGGTGTAAATGTTTAAAACTTCCTCTATAACAACCCCCCATTCAGATATATCACACAAACAGCACCATTTCCTACAAATAACCAAAAGATTCTTAAAGCCCATAATACGTATATATCGGACAAATGACTAAAGAACTGTCTGTATACTTGGGAACTAGCAATAAAAACAAAGTATTCTGGAATCCGAAGCAAGAAAAGAACCCGCATCTAATCACAGTAGGCGGTTCAGGATCAGGGAAAACAGAAACTCTTAAAGCGATTATGTTGGAATTAAAGAAGAGTAAAATCAACTCAATAATTCTAGACTTTCATAATGATTTCAAAGTTTTCGCAGACAATTTAGTACAGATAGATAAAGCAACTTTACATCCGTTAGAAGTACAAATTAATGAAAAGCCGTTAGATGTTTGTTATAAAGTTTCTAAAATGATTGCTAGTGTTTTCTCTTTAGGAGATGTGCAAGAAGCTATTATTAGGGAAGCGATTAAAGCATTCTACTTAAAGTCAGGTATTAAAGATATTAAAAAAGCAAACAACGGCGATATCGAATTGTTACCATTCTCATTTTTCAGAGATATTATTTTCGATACGCCAATAAAGAATCAAGGCGTACCAAAACTATTAGCAAAAATCTCAGTTTTATTCGATGTTGATCTGTTCATGGAAGCTGATGGTACTTCTTTATCATTAGACACTATCATAAAAAATCTAAGTGTAATTGAATTATTAGATTTTCCTACAGATGAAGTTAAAGCATTGGTAGCAGATTTATTATTAAAAAAACTAGTTAACTTTCTGTACATTAAAGGAAAGTGTGAAGATTATTGGCTTTACATTATCATTGATGAAGCACATCGAATGATGTATCCAGGCTCTCCTGTTGAATTATTATTGAGAGAGTCTAGAAAGTATGGTGTTGGTATTATTCTAGCTTCACAGAGGCCTACAGACTTCTCAGAAACTATTTTGGCTAATGCCGGAACTATTATTGCTTTCCAAGAATCATTAGATAAAGATGCAGTCTTCCTCTCAAAACAATTAAGGATACCTAAAGTTAATTTTCAAAAATTAAAAACTGCAGGGTTAGGTTACTATTTGTTCTCTTCAAAAGATGAAACTGAACAAATACAAATTACTCCTGTTAAAGATCGGAAAGAATACAAAGAAATTGTAAAAAACTTTGATGAAGAAGAACGTGCAGATTATTTTAATAAAGAGCTTAGAAGGATTAAGAAGGAAAAAGATAAGTATAAAGCTTTAGAAGTTTCAAATCAGGATCAAGAAAATGAAATTAAAAAGTTGGAAAAAGAAATTTCCAAACTAAACGCAGAGATTGAAAGAAAAGAATATTCTATTAAGAAAACTGAAGCTGAAAGTAAAGAAAAACAAAAGGAAATAATCAAGCTTAGCCATGAAAATGATAAGCTTGATGAAAAACTTGGTATGCGAGATAAGAAGATAGAAAAATTAGAGAAGAAGTAAGATAAATAGATTCTAAAAAGGTGCTTTTAATACCCACATACCCACTGGTCAAGTATACAAATAATATATAAATAAGTTCTACTATTAAGTTTAATATGAAAAATGCTATAAAACTCTTTGAACATCAGAAAATAAGAACTAAATGGAATGAAGATGAGGAAAAATGGTATTTCTCAATAGTTGATATTGTTGCTATCTTGACCGAGCAAGTAGATTTTCAAACTGCTAGAAAATATTGGAATAAGTTAAGTCAGAGACTAAAAGAAGAAGGAAGTGAAGTGGTGACAAATTGTCACCGTTTGAAATTACTTGCATCTGATGGCAAATTAAGAGAAACCGATTGTGCTGATACAGAACAACTTTTAAGATTAATTCAGTCAATACCTTCTAAAAAGGCAGAACCGTTTAAGATGTGGCTGGCAGAAGTTGGTAATGAGAGAATTGATGAAATGTCTGATCCAGAGTTAACTATTGATAGGGCCATGAAGACATATTTACAAAAAGGTTATTCTAAAGATTGGATTAACCAAAGGTTAAAAACTATTGAAGTCAGAAAAGAATTGACTGATGAGTGGAATAGAGTGGGAATTAACAAACAAAACGATTATGCGATTTTAACAAATGAGATTACTAAAGCATGGTCTGGAAAGACAATCAAAGATTATAAGCAGTTTAAGGGTTTGAAAAAAGAAAACTTAAGAGATAACATGACTAATATAGAATTAGTTCTTAACATGTTGGCAGAAGCAGCAACTAAAGAAATCTCTGAAAAAGAAGATCCTTCTAATTTTGATGAAAGTAAAGATATTGCTAAAGAAGGTGGAGCAACTGCAAAAGTTGCCAAAGATCGGATTGAAAAAAGATTGGGCGAAAAAGTAGTAACCAAAAAAAATGCAGAAGAGATTCATTTTAAAGATAAGAACAAGATAGAACATAAAGAATAGGGGTGGATATTCTGGACCATTTTCCCGAGGTCAAGAAAAAGGTCAAATCAATCAAAAGAAAATGGTTGATTTATTTGGTGTTCATGTTCTGGCAATTTTAAAACATTTAAACCATTCAAATAAGAAATCTTTATAACTTCTAAAACATTCCTTCTAGTATGCTTAAAATCGCTCATAGAGGTGCTTCTGGATACGAACCAGAGAATACATTACGTTCTTTCAGGAAAGCGATAGAGCTTAATTCTGACGCCATAGAGTTAGATGTACAGTTAACAAAAGATCATAAGTTAGTTGTTATTCACGACGAAACTGTTAATAGAACAACTAATGGCAAAGGAAAAGTTTCTGAACTAACATTAAAGGAACTTAAGAAACTAGATGCAGGGAAAGGAGAAAAGATTCCTACTTTAGAAGAAGTGATAAAAGTTTGTAGAAATAAATGTAAATTAAATATTGAAATAAAAGAATTAAATTCTGTCAAGAAAGTTATAGAAATTGTTGTTAAAGAACGTTTTGTTAAACAAACCATTATTTCTTCTAACCATAAAGAAAGTTTACTAGAAGCTAAAAAAAAAGGGATTAGGTCCGCATTGATTTATTGGTCAACAAAAACTGATTTCGGACAAATATTGTTTGATATTTCTCGTTTATTAATTTTGCCAATTACAAAAAGATTGATCTTAAGAAGAGTAAAAGCTGCAAACGTTAATGAAGTTAATTTAACATCGCCTTTAGCAACGAAAGGAATGATTGATTTTTTACATAAAAACAATTTAAAAGTTAATGTTTGGGTGGCAAATTCTAAAAAAGATATCGAAAGATTAAAACTTTTAGCAGTAGATGGGATTTATAGCAATTTTCCAGACCAATTTCAATGACAAAACTTGCTATTTCTGATTAGATGTTTTAATAACTCATCATTTAATCAAATACTAAGAACTATTTACTATTTTTAACATAAAGACTAAAACCAACAACTAAAAGAAACAAACTAATAAATTACAATCAAAACAAGAATATTTTATTAACCATTTTAGAAGAATTTTAATCATTCAAACAAATTGCCCGCTTTTTCTATTAATTCACCGTCCATTTCAGAAATACTCTTTGTACCATACAAATCCATAGTAGTTTTGAACGATAAATGGCCCAAAACACGCTGAACTACCTCTAAACTAAGCCCTCTGTCTTTAAGATGCCTAGCGCAACTATGACGTAAAATATGAGGGTTAATATTCTTTAATCCAGGGATGGGATTATGTAATTGAGCACGATGCCCGGCTTTGGCAACAATCCTATTGATTTGAGTAGAGGTAATATGTTCTCGTTCATTTAAACTTGAAACAGCTGGAAAGAGATATCCCTGTTTTGCATTATTTAACACATATTGCATATAAATCTTAATGTCTTCAACAAGTTGATCAGAAAAAAGAGTTGCAAGTCGTTCAATATTTTTTTTACCAAGAATATAAATTTTGTTAGTTTCTAAATTAACATCAGAAATTTTTATTTTTGCTAATTCGAAACGTCTTAATCCACAATATGCCAAAAGTTTGATAATTACTTTGTCCCTTAATTTGTCAGTGTGTTTTATCAATTGTTTGATTTGTTCTTCAGAAAGATGAAACTGGCTTCTGCTATGTCCTTTCTTCACCACTTTTTCATTCATCTTCGAAGAAAAGGTAACGGATTATTTAAATGTTACGTTTTGAGCATATTTTATTACTTTTTTCGTAACATTCTGTATAAAGTGTGACGTTTAGCGACTTTTAGTACTTTTTGTTAAAAAAAGCCGGCCTTTTGCAAGAAATAAGTGCTTCGTTTTTTTAATGGTTTTTTTGAGGTAATGTTGATAATGGAAAATTCAAGAATTGATTAAAAGTTTTATTCTGCGTTTGGTTGTTTGCAATCTGTTTCTTGCCAAGTTTCATTTATGTAATCATTGCAAGTACATTCGCCGCAAGTTCCTAAGCAATAAGTATTTGTGCTTCCTTCAGTTAATTCATTAAAACTGAAACCATCGCATTCACAATTTTGATCATAATCAAATAATGAAGAAACACCACATCTTTCTGAAAAAGGTTTCAATACAAAGTTAAACACTTGTCCGTATGTTAGAATCCCTAAGAAAATTAGTATTCCTGTTACTATTGCGATTCTTATCAACCACTTTTTGATCATGTTAGGGTTATTATTTTAGACTATAAAAATGTTTTTATTGGGGTGATTTTGGTTCTGAAATTTATTGGATTTGATTAAAGGTTTTATTCTTGAAATACTTAAAGCTTTTAAGCAGAAAAACATAAGATTCTTGCGACTAATAACTAAAACTTAAATACTTAAAAGATACAATCAAATGTAAGAAGTTTCATTATGCATAAAATTAATAAAAACTGGAAAAATGATGAATTAATATGTTACATTACGAATTTAAAAAAAGAGTAGGTAAACCAATAGTATTCTTACATGGATTAGGAGAAGATCATTCTATTTTTAACCATCAAATTAATTACTTAGATGGTCTTTTAAAGTCTACATTAGCAGTTGATTTAGAAGGACACGGAAGATCTCTTTTAACAGATGGTAAAACTTCTATTCCTAGACAAGCAGAATCTTTAGATAGAGTTTTAACGACTGAAAAGATTCCAAAAGTAGATCTTGTGGGATTTAGTTTAGGTGGGGCAGTAGCATTAGAATATGCTACTAAACATCCAAATAAAGTCGATTATGTTTGTTTAATTAATCCGGCATTATATAATGATTATTTTTTAACACTACAGGTTAAGTTAGTACGTAATGTACTTGAAATTGTTAAAGGGTTTGCTAAGAATGATAATTCTGTTAGAGATAAACCAGCAGATTTATCTGGAGCAATGTTTTCTAACGCTCATTACTCATTCTTAAACGGTTTAAGAGCAACTTCTGCAGCAGGATTATATGCTAACATTCACGCGTTAATGGATTATGGTGTGCCAAAAAATCTATCTGAAGTTAATACAGATACGTTAATAATTCGAAGTGATGACGATGAATTAATTAAAGAAGAAGTCGTAAATTTCTTAGACAAAGAATTATCATATTCCAAGATAATTAAAATTCCAGGAAAACACGTAGTAATGTTAGATAATAAAGAAGAAATAAATAAAATATTGGAAGAATTCTTGTGTTAAATATATTTTTTAAATATTTCTTTTCTTCTCCCATAGAAACCTTTAGCAACACCAATCTTTAACATCCATAATCCAGAGATTAATAATATTACAGTGGTTACATAACTTGGGAAAGAATACCAATTAAAGAAGTGGTTTAGTGCTATGACAATTACAATTAAACTATAAACAATTAATAGTCTAGGGAAGTAACTGTGTTTTTCTTCTTTATGGGTTTGTGGAACTTCTACTTTCTTCTCTGGTTTTGGTTGTTTTTCTTTAGCCATTTTAACCAACATAAGATAATTTTTTCTTTTGATGTGTGTCTTCTGCTTTTTGACCTTTCTCAACAATAGATTTTAGTTTGTTTTCAAACATTGCTGCTTGTTTTAGAAGTGGTTTAGGATCAACTTTTAAACCTGTAAAAGCATCTAGTGCTTTAATAATTTCTGCCGCTGCTTTACTATCAGGCATACCCGATTTAGCTTCTGCAAATAATGCTAATAAAGGAATTTTCATTTGTTTAGCTAACAAAGCGCCAGTAGCGCCAACGATAATCCCTTCCATTAAAGGTTTTGCAGTTTCTTCAAGTTTTTTACTAGTATTTCCATTAGTTGTTGAATAATAAAATATTCTTCCAGAATCAGGATTAGGACTACCTACACCTTCTAAAGAAATAATTTGTTTTGCAGTTAAGTCTTTAGCTAATTGTTCTACCATATCGGCTAATTTCCAACCTAGATTTTTACCGACGTTAATAGCATGGATTAAAACCATGTTAAATTCTTTGTTATAGTGAATAGAAATTGGTTCAATAACTTTGTTTTGATGGATAGCAATCATTGCCGGAATTTCTTCCATTTCTACGACGCCAATCTTCTCTGTTTTCAAATGATCCATTAAGAATTCAATGGAAATTGTTCCGATTAATCCGAAACCGGGAAAGCCTTCTACAAGAGTAACATTTTTTGGTTTTTTAAGTAAAGTTATTTTCATGTGTATCACCTGTTTTTTTGTTGATATTTTTGTTATTATATTAGGGTATTTAAATATTACTGATTTAGGCTCTATATCTTTTTATATTTCAACGTCTTTTACTCTAAATATGATTAAAATCACTAAAACTCAGAAATTAATTTTGTATTCTCTAAGACAGTTTTACCAATCGTTAAATCAACCACTTTCTGAGAAACATTTACGTCTTCGAACGTCGAAAATAGCGTTTATAGAACTACTTTTAGCGTCGGGAATTGTTGGAAAACAGGAACGAGCGTTATATAAGAATCTGGAAACTTTAGAAGATAAAAAACTAATTGAATATGAGAAAAGAATGGTCAAATTCACTGAGAAAGGGGTTAAGATCATGGATAAAATTAACAAAGAAGTTAAGCAGTTTATTGACGTGAAAGAGTATTTTAAAGAGGTTAAGAAACCGAAGCGGAAACTGCAGACTACTATTTCTTAAACATTAACAGTATACTCGAAGTAATCATCCCAAGGATTCTCTAATTCCATCATTTGTTCTCGAGATAGCTTTTCGAAATATTTTCTAAATGGTCGCATAGAATTTCCGTGTGCGGAAATAGCGACGTTAATTCTCTCTTTTTTCATCTTTTTTAAGAGGTCTTTAATGAAAGAATTTACTCGTTTTTCAACCATCTTGACAGATTCACCTTTCGGAGGAGGGACGTCATAACTTCTTCTTACTATCTTTAATTCTGCTTCGCCCATTTTTTTGATAAAATCTTTTCGTTCTTTACCATTGAGATGGTCAACTTTATGCCAATGTAATAAAGTTTGATAATCTTCTTTACCTTCTTCTTCAACAAAAGTTTTATGCGATTGACCTTGCAATTTACCGTAAGAACGTTCAATCATCCGATCATCTTTGATAATTTTCTGACATTCAGGATGAAATTTCAAAACATGTTTTAAAGTATCTTTGGAACGAGATAATCTTGTTTGGTATGCTATTTGAAATTTTTTTTGTTTTAATTTATTAGCAACTTTTTTAGCATCTTTAATTCCTTTAGGAGTTAATTTAGAATCTTTCCAGCCAGTAAAGATATGTTTCTTGTTATAATACGTTTGCCCGTGCCGGAATAGGTAGATCTTTAGTTTCATTATGTGATATCAAAGTAAAATAGTTTATTATTGTTTGTAATAACTAACGAGTGACAAAACAAACGAAAAGTTTATAAATAGCTTTTATTTTAGTTAAAATATGACTAAAAAAGCTGTATTGGGTGTAGAAAATGAGTTTTTGTTAATAGGAAAAGATAGAAAAATCTCTGACCATTATACATTAAATGATTATTTCAGACAATTTGCTCAAAGACTTCAAGGAGAACATTTTCAAAGAGGAAACAGTGCTTTAAGACTTTCTACTGGTGGTGCTTTTTATATTGATGGGGACGCACCAGAAGTTACTTCAGCACCATTCTTTGTTCAACCTGGTTCTGCTGAAGCAACTGCACATAATCTTTTTGCAAATATTAATTTAGTCACTGAAGCAATTAATTCATATAATACCAACGTTTATCAACATGAACAAGTTCATTTGCAAGGTCATTCTGGACATTTTAATTTTACATTTCCTCATACAGAACAGAAAACTGCAGAAATTGCTCATCTTTTAACAAAAACAGTTAATCCAGCATTAAGATTATTTATTCAAAATAGAGATAGTAAAGGGGGAATGTATCGATACAGACCACAAGGAAGAGTTGAAGTTTGTGGAGAATATATTCCAGGCGTTGAAAATGTTACTTCTGCATTAGCATTTCAATTAATTATGTTTCAGAAAATTGATGAAATGTTAAAACTTGGCGCATCAATGAGAGACATTGAAGAACAGTTTCGTTACACTTTACCAGGACAAATTAATCCAGCAAAATCTAGATCTGGTTATGCTTTACCAACTCCTGAAATTAATAAACATGGAAGAGATGCAAAATTAAATTTAGTTGATAGAAATGGCAGAAACATTACTATGCGTGCTCAGGGTTTATTAGAACATTATTTCCAATTATTTGAACCTTATGTTGATCAAGTTCTTTCTGAAGATGAAAGAATATTATTAATGGAACATGTTAGTGGAGAAAGATTATTACACATTGATTCTAAAGGTTCACCTATTGGATATAAACATGTTCACACTACTGAAGTTGATCAAGAAAAAGCGATGAGTGGTCTTGGCGGTGCTTTTGGAAGAGCAGCTAAAGAATATAAAGTTGGCAAGCACGAACTAAAACCAAGAGCAGTTGATTGGGATTCTATTGGTTTTCAATACAAAAATGGGGACGAAGATAATAAGGTTGTTACGTTTAATGTTCCTCAAACACAATTAGTGGCTTTTGACAAAATTGTTAGAGAGCATCCTGAATTATTAGCTTCATTAGCAAAAAGAGAATTCTCAGCACAAGAATTGGCTTTGTTTAAATCGTATGGCATTACTGATCCAAGTGCTTTAATAACTCCACCAAGTAGGCCTATAGGAGATTCTGTTTATAATTTTGGTTTAAGTGATGAACTTTTAAGTAATCTTAATTTGAATAATCGTTTTGAGGTACCAAGAGATGAAATACCTTATGGTGACGGAAGAAGTTTGTATGATATCTTGAGTGGATCAGTTATACCACCATCAAATGAGATCTATCGAATTAATAGAGAACCAATAAGTGAGATTTATCAATTAAATAGAGAATCAGCTAACAATGAAATAATTCGTTATAATAATCATAATAACTTAGACTCATTAATTAATAACAATATTATTTTAAACGAGCGTAATTTAAATAATTTAAATAATATGTATAATATATTTGAACCTATAGACTATTTAAGCTCAATAAATGAAAGACCTAATAGAGAACCAAGAGAAGAGAGATCTACAAATTCTTTAGAATCACTTATTCTAGGAGAAGGTAGAGACGAAAGGAATCATAGATTAATAAACGAAATTTATCTCTCCCCTGATTTAAGAGATGATTCCAATGAAAGTTGTACCTCTGAACCTGAAGAAAATAATGATCCCAGTAATGACATTGATGATTCAGATGAAGCAAAAGATTAGGTAATACTTGTTAATTCTTTCCCGTAAACCTTATAAAGAAAACATTCATTTTAACTAAAGTTACGCACAAATATAATAATTATAGGTGAATCAAATTGGGAAAACAAACTGTAGAAGCATTAATTGAAGGTGGAAAGGCAACAGCCGCACCACCATTAGGACCAGCTTTAG
>JABJOX010000052.1 GCA_018664115.1 Candidatus Woesearchaeota archaeon | reverse complement strand
TTTATAAATTTCTGGAACATCTCTCTCAACATTAACCATATCTCTAGTAACTTTTATTTTTTCACCATTAACTTCAAAATTGTAAACATTATCTTTTTCTAAATGGCCAATTACTGTTTCCGGACTATCAATAGTTAATTTAGTAATTATTGCTGGTGCTAAAGCTCCGTATGCTTTACCAATTTTTCCACCATCAGCTTTAATAATTGTTTTCACTCCGGGTAAAGATTCCAAAACACTAATTTCTTTAGCATTAGTTTGTTTTTTAATAATATCTTTTAACTTTTCTACGGCTTGTTGCACTTCTTTCTTCTTACTAACAACAACAATCTCTTTCACTGGCCATCGCAAACCAAGTTTAGCTTTCTCTCTCGCGTTTAATGAAGATTGAATTATTTGTTTAGAAGATTCAATTTGCTCTTCTAATTCCAAATTAATTTTCTTTTCATCAACTTTTGGAAAAGAATAATGCATAATACTTTCTTCTTTCAAAGCAAACTCTTCTTTAAAATTCTGATAAATTGCTTCAGAAACAAAAGGTGAAATAATATTAAACGCTTTTAATAATTCTAACAAAACGTTGTAAATAGTATAAATGACAACTTCTTTATCCTGATCTTCTCCCAACGAAGATTTATCTCTAACCATTTGGATATAAGTTCTACTTAACTCTAAGAACAGTTCTTCTAAAGGAGCGATAGTTTCATCGAAACGATATTCTTCAAATAGTTCTGTAACGTTTTTTATTGTTGAGTTTAATTTAGAGAAAATATATTTTTCTTCAATACCTAAAACATTTTCAACAATACTAGCATCAATTTTTTCGGGATTAACTTTATTTTCTTTACACAAATTGATTAATAATTTATGTGTGTTCCAAAGGATATGCAGATATCTGCCTTTCAATGCTGCTTCGTCCCAACTAAACTTAATATCTTGTCCAGCGTTAGTTTGGCAAAGGTAATATCTTAAAACATCAGCACCATGCTTTTCAATCATTTCATCAGGAGAAATAATATTGCCGATAGATTTACTCATTTTTATCCCGCCAATATCTCTCAACATACCATGCATATAGACATTCTTAAAACAATTCTTGCCCATTGCTAACTGAGAACAAATAGATAACATACTAAACCATAATCTAACCTGTTCAGTTGCTTCTAAAATTAAATCAGCAGGAAAATAATCATTAAAATAATCTTCTCTTTGCGGATAATACAAACAATTCCAAGAAGCAGTTCCGGCATCAATCCAAACATCTAAGATGTCAGGGATACGTTTCATTGTTCCCTTACCGCATTTACATTTCCATTTAACATCATCAATCCAGGGACGATGCAAGTTTTCAGGAACATTATCTTTACCAACTTTTTCTTCTAATTCTTTAACTGAACCGATAACTTCAATTTCTTCACAATCTTCTTGAGTACATTTCCATAATGGAACAGGAGTTCCCCAAAATCTTTGTCTAGTGATAGAATTATCTTTCAAATTTGCGGTCCAGGAATCGAAAGCTTGCGTTCTCGGTTGCCAATTGACTTTAGCATTCTCTTGAATCATTTCTTCTCTGAGATCTTCAATTTTGAAGAACCATTGTTTAGTTGTTTTGAAAATTACAGGATCATGGCATCGCCAACAAGTAGGATAATCGTGTTCAACTTTTGTAGTTGCAATTAAGAAACCATCTTTTTCCATATCATCTATGAAAAGCTTATCATCTTTCTTAGCAATTCTACCGGCAAATCTTTCTCCAATCTCTTTTGGGAATTCTCCCTTCTCTGTTAAATTATTAAATGCTGGAATTTTGTATTCTTTACCAACTTCCTGGTCTTCAGGACCACATCCTGGTGCGCAGTGAACTAATCCTGAACCGGCTGTAAAGTCAACATGTTTTTCTGATAATAGTACAGTATGAACATTAGGGTGAGCTTTCTTTAATTCTTTAATTTGCGGGATATCATCCTCCCAAGGATGAACATATTCTGTTCCCAATAATGTTTCTCCTTTAAATTCTTCAAGAACTGTTAAAGCTTTACCAACTACTGATTGAACTAATGGGCCAACTAAACTTTTTCCTACTACCCAAACTTCTTCATGATCTTCAAATTCTACTTTTGCTTTTACGTAATCTAATCCTGGATTAACCATAATTGCAAGATTGTATGGAATTGTCCAAGGAGTAGTTGTCCAGATAATTAGGAATTCGTTTGGTTTATCTTTAATTTGAAATTTTAAGAAAACTGAATCTTCTTCAAGAAGTTTATATTCACATTCGTGTTTTGCTAATGCAGTTTCACAGTTACCACACCAAGTCATTGATTTATCTCCTAGATAAAGTCGATCTTTTTCCCACGCTTTTTTGATCATCCACCATTGGCCTTCCATATAATCATTCTTTAAAGCCATATAAGGATCAGAGTAATCTAAACTTACACCCATTCGTTGAAAATCAATTACCATTTGGTCAGCCATTTCTAAACAGAAAGCGGTACATTCTTTGATAAATTTTCCAAGACCAAATTTTTCAATATCTTCTTTTGTTTTAAGATCATGTTTGGCCATAACTTTATGAGCAGTAGGTAAACCATGCACATCAAAGCCTCCTCTGTCCCAAACATTTAATCCCTGAGAACGTTTATATCTTAAAGAAACATCTTTAAGGGATTTATTCCAAGCAGTTCCCATGTGCACTTTTCCAGAAGTATATGGTGGCCCGTCCAAATAATAGTACTTTTTACCTGATTCATTCTTTTTTCTAAGTTTATCTAGAATCTTCTGCTTATTCCAGAAATCGAGCATCTCTGCTTCAAGTTCTTTATGATTATAAGTAGGATATTTCATGTTTAAGAATGTTAGTGAGGGGTTATTTTTAAATGTTATTATAAATAAAAGAAAAAAAAGAAAAAAGGTTTATTTGTTAATCAACAGATGTTCTTTATCTTGTAGCTTTTGCTTCTTCAATGAATTCTTCTCTTTCTTTTTCTGTCGTTTCTAAAAACCATTGATCACTAAGTTCACTAATTCTTTGTTGCGTTTTGATATGTTCCGGAAATGCAACACTTACA
The DNA here is from genome assembly GCA_018664115.1 of Candidatus Woesearchaeota archaeon. GTDB lineage: Archaea > Nanobdellota > Nanobdellia > Woesearchaeales > GW2011-AR9 > JABJOX01. Next base: position 13,060 of record JABJOX010000052.1, on the reverse strand, counting down.
CTTTTAGCTCCGTATTGTTCTGTAATAACTGCCGCAAGAGCAGCATAAACATCGCCACACCTCTTAAAGTATCTTGAACCATGTTTATCGTATCTATAATTAAATAATCTATTAACCTTATCAGTCTCTTTTTTAGTAAGATCTTCTAATCTAATAGGGTCTTCATTATTTCCAATAACATCATTTTTTTTAATTAATTCTTTACCCGGAGCTAAAACGAATTTTACATCCATGTCTTTAACTGCTTCTCCATCTGTAAGTTCTAAATATGTTATTAAGTATTCAGCACTCCTATTACAACCCCAACATACATCCAAATCATCTCCAGGCACTCCAATGTACAGAGTTTGTTCTTCCCTAAGCATATAAATATCATGTTTAGGTCCAGATCTCCATTTTCGTAAAGCGCCTTCTGTTTCAAGTCTATATAAAGGTGGAATAACAAATCCTTCTTTTAGTCTCTCTTTCAAATCTCTCACATCATCTTTCCATTGAGGATGTAAATTGTCTTCCAAACTTTTTACTTCTCGTTCTAATTGATAATCTCTTGTCATTTTATTTTCCTCCGTGTTTTCAATTTATATTTTTGCAATACCATACTTCATTCCACTGTTTCTCATTTTCATATCCAAAACTGGATCAAACATTATTGGAAGCATATCATCAAATGAAAATCGTTCACCACACAAATAACTCGCTGCTAAATTATCGATTTCATCTAAACTCAATCTTGCTAAATTTTTTCTTAGTTCATACGACATCTTATCTCCTCCTCTCTTTTTGTCCAGAAGAGTAACTGTTATTTGTTATAGTACAGTAGTGACTGAAGAACCACTTAAATACTCCATCCCCCAAAGTGGGCACCAATAGAAAGATTTAAATAAGAGAAACCCCAAATAGAGAACATGTATGAAGAATTACTTGCCGAAATTGGTTTAACGAAATCAGAAATTGCTGTTTACTTTGCATTATTAGAGATTGGCTCTTCAACAACAGGACCGATAATAAAAAAAGCAGGAATTGCTTCTGGTAAAGCTTATTTGATTTTAGACAAACTTGTACTAAAAGGATTAGTTACCCACGTAATTAAATCAGGAACAAAACATTACCAGGCAAAAGATCCAGAACAGTTACTTAACTATATGGATGAAAAAGAAAAGAGTCTAATAGAGAAAAAAGAGGAACTTAAGAAAATCATTCCAGTTCTTAAATCTCAATATGAAGAAAAGAAATACAAACCGATAGCAGAAGTTTACGAAGGGGTTAAAGGATTCAAAACATTTTATGAATGGACTTTAAAAGAATTAGAAAAAGGAGAGACAATTCATATTATGGGCGTTCCAAAAGAAGCTAATAAAAAATTTGAGGGATATCTTGTTGAATGGAACAAAAAAAGAATCCAGAAAGGGATTAAGATGAAAATTATTTATAATCATGATTGTAAAGAATTTGGTATAAAAAGAGAGAAAATGAAATTCACTGAAGTTCGTTATATGAAGCAAGAATTTGAAACTCCTGCATGGATAGATATTTTCAAAGATTATGTGGTAACAATAAATGTTCATGGAACTCCTGTTTGTTTTTTAATTAAAAACAAAGAATCTGCAGATTCATACAAAAAACACTTTGAGATATTATGGAAACAAAGTAAAAAATAAAAAGAAATTATTCTAAATCAATATTCTCTAATTCTTCGAAGTCAGCAGATAAATCATCTTCTAAACTGTCTAACTCATCGAAATCATCTAACGTTTCTGCGATTTCTGCTTCTTCGGAACTGGCTGTATCTGTAGCAGCTGAATCATCTGTAGCAGCTGGTTCTTCTGTAACAGTTTCTTCGACAGCTGATTGACAAGCGATTAGGAAAACCAAACTAGCTAAAATCATTATTGACAATATTATTTTTGTAAATTTCATTGTGTATACACCTCTAAGATATAAGTAATCAAAAATCATTTATTAAAGTTTTGATTTTAAAAAAAAGAAAAAAAAATAAAAGAAAAAATTATTCTTCAGTTTCTTCTCCTAAATCTTCTTTTTTAGGTTTAGCTTCGTTAAATGCTTTAACAAATTCTCTTAGCAAATCTTTAGTTTCTTTCATGTCTTCACGAACAACTTTCTGTTTCTCTTTTGCTAATTCCAAAGCTTCTGGATCAGATTTTGCGTCAGCCCATGCAGCTTCTGCTTCTTCTTGATCTGCTTTCAAATTTTCAACAGCTTCTTTAAACTTGTCTGCAATTCGTTTAACATCTGCTAAATCAGCTTCAGAAACACCTTTCTCTTCCAAACTAGAAATTCGCATTTCCATTGCATTATAGAACTGATCGTGTTTGTCAACTACATTACCCATTTTATTATTGATTAGTTGCGTAACAATCCATCGCTGTTCTTTTCTGATTCTGTTCCAAAGTTCTTTAAGTTCTTTAATACCTGCTCTAATTTCTTCTGCAGTAACTTCGCTACCTAAAGCTTCAAGTTCAGCTTTCTTTGCAGTTAACTCTTCTTCCATAGAAGTTACTTTAGCTAAAGCTTCTTCTTTTTCTTCATCAGTTAGATTCTTAGCGTTTTCTATTTGATCTACTAATTTTTCTAAAGATCTCAGAATTAAATCACTAGTTTTTACCAAATGATTTTTTACACCAACTTTAAGATCTTTCTTATTCTTTTGACATTCTTCAGAATCTTCTTGACATGCTTTAACTCTGTCTCTAATTCTTAGAACGTTTTGTTTTTGTTCTTGAAACTTTTCTTTTGCTTCTAAATGTTTTGTTTTCAAAAGTCTTAACCTTTCTCTGGTTAATTTCAAACCGTTCTTTGTATCTGCTAAAACTTTCTTTGCTTGTTTCCCAGGTTCTTTAGTTGCTTTCAATGGTTCTTGTTCTGTTGCACCATCTGCAACTTCTTCAGCTAAAGCTGCTGGTACAATACTTAACATAAAAATAGCCAACACAGCCATAGCAAACATCTTTTTCATTATTTTTGCCATTTTATCAAACCTCCATTCGATTGTCATGCGGTTCTGGAAAACTAACAACTTTATAAAGAAACTTTTTCGGAGATTGTTTTTTTCTTTCAACGGAGCTAGTTTTTAGGAGTTAAAACTTTAAGAAGCTTTATTTGATAGTTTAAAGGTTTATGAAAAGAATTAATTAAAAACTAAATGAGAGGTATTCACAAAAACGATAATGTTGGTTTGTTATCAAATAGCCGTTACTTGTTAAAAAAAGTGTATTTGTATTCTTTAAGAATGTTAATAACACTTATTCTTTGTATTATATCCGAAAATTCATTCATTAAAGATTGAATTGTTTTTTGAAAATCATCTTTGTTTTCAAATTCAAATTCTGGTTCTAGATCCCATTCACCAATAACTTTTAGATTATGAATGACATTTGGATTTAACTTTAATTTATCCCACAAAAGTTTGATTCTCTCTTCATTTGGGTCTTTTAAGTAAATAAAAGTTTTAAATAATGAGATTCCTAATTTATCATAATCAATAACTAATCTAAAGCTGTTAACTACTTTTTCCTTCACTAATTTGCTAATCCTTGTTGTTACAATCTTCACAGTAGTTTTTGCTTCTTTTGCAATTTCAACTACAGAAAGTCTAGAATTTATAGAAAGAATTCTTAATATCTTTAAATCCATCTCATCAACTTTTAAAGGACTATACTCTTTTAGTTCATTATACTCTGTTCTTTGTTTTTTAATAAAAAAATTTCTAGGCAAAGTATTGGATTTAACTAAAATTGATATTGCTTTTTTTGAGATATATTTGTTTCCAATTGATATTATGGTATCTTTAATTTTATCTAATCCATAAAGATTATTTACAGTGCATGAGATTATACAATCCCATTCGCCCCGACATTTTGCAATCCATATAACTTCTGATATTTGCTTAATTTTTTTATAATAATTTTCTTCTGTCTTTAAATCAATACCGTTAAACTTCAGACAAATCTTGAAATGAGTTAATCCAAGCTTACAGAAATTAATAGATGTGTGATAATTAGTTATAATTCCTTTTTCTTCAAACCTTTTGATTCTGTAATGCACAACTTCTGTACTAAGACCTACTTTTTTGCCAATCTGAGCATAGCTAATTCTAGCATTTTTATCTAGTTCAAATAATATTTTTCTATCTTTTAGGTCAATTTTTGGTGACATCTTAGGGTTAATGTTTATAATTATGACCTATTTATAAGCTTTTTGGTAATTTTATTAAAAATATAGACAGGAGGTTTTAATTATACTTACGTTGTTACCAGACCATGATAAAAAAACAGTTTTCCTTTCTGTGAAAAAAAAGGAGGAGATATGAAAAAAATGTTTGCACAAGAATATGAATCAAAAACAGGAGAAAAATTAATGGTTGAATACAGAGACTTTTCCAGACCAGGAAGAGTTTCAACTTTTAAAGGTAGCTTCCATGTCGCTGTAGATGAAGAAGCAGTAAAAATCTATGAAAGAAAAGATGGAAGAAAACACTTGCGGGGAACACTTTGGTTAAGTGATACTCTGGGTTCTAGACAAACACATTATACTGATCAATTAGAGATTATTAACCATTTAGATAGGTTATGTCATGAACGTTTAGATGCTGAAGATTTAGGAGCAGAAGTAGATGCTTTTTTACAACAAAGAGATTTTGTTAGACACTAAAATGAAAGAAAAAATGAATTACGAAGAACATATTGAAAAAGTAAGAGAACAAATAAGCTCTGGAGCAGAAGTAGTTACTTGTATACCAGGTAATTGTTGTGTTGCAATGTACAGAACATTTATTGAAGACATGATAAAACATGGCACAAAAGCAGTGTGGGTAGATACTTGTGCTAGTGATTGGGATGTGGCAGAGGAAGCAGGAATTTATGTGCCTCGCTTGGTACTTCCAAGATGGAATTCACCACCTGATAGACCCATGGTTGAATTTGGCTGGTATAATTTTGATCCAGCCCAAGATGAAGGGAGTTTGAACTTTATCAGACGTAGCCAAATTGAAAGAATTAGGGCAATACAATCTTTAGATGATTTGTCAAGAGTAATGGCAAGACAAGCCATCTTTACAAACAGATGTTATGATTCAGAAAAAAGACTAAAAGAATTTGATAATTTGTACAAAAAATAACTTTTTTTCTTTCTTTTTTAACTGCAGGAATCAACACCTATATTTTTTTGAAATAAGAAATTATCTGGTCTGCTTTTTTAAAATAAAGAATTTTATCATTATATTTTTCTAATTTTTCTTCTAATTTTAATAAATTATCTTTGTCATATAAATGGTTCCATTTTAAAAATTTAAAAAATGACTTTAAAGATTCAGCTTTTCTATTAGTTATCTTAAATTTTGCTTTAATATCTCTTTTCGCAATTCTTAATGCCCTGAGATATCTATTAGGTTTAAGGATAATAATACGGTCTGCTTTTTTAAAACTAGGATCTGTCCAAGAACCAAATGACCCTTCAATAATCCATTTTTTTTGTTTTATGATATTCTTTAGTTTTGCATCTCTTTCTTTTTCCGGAATGGTTTTTGTATAATCAATATCTTCCTTATGCCAAAAGATATCATCAAGATCATAAAAAGGAATATTAAGAAGAACAGATAGTTTCTTAGCAGCATATGATTTCCCACTACCTGGGCCACCAACAATATGGAATCTATTAAATTTAGAAGAATTATTTTTAACCATGACATTCTTAAGTTATCATTAAAGATTTATAAATTGTTCTAAATAATTAATTTCAACATTATAACAAATAAACTTTCTTTAGCTTTCTTCTAATACAATCGGTTCTCTTTTCATCAAAGTCATAACAAATGCAGTTAATTGTAGAATGATTATAACAATAACCATACTTACTGCAAGGTATCCAAACCAATCAGGACCAACTTCACCATAAGTTGAGAAGAACTGAAAATAAATGAAATGTGCAGAAACTAAATAAAATACAACGTAAGTAAAACTATGTAACCATTTCCAAGAATCTACACCTAAAAATCTTATTACTTTACCAAAAGAAGCAATAGTAAGTATTAAAGCCCACACTAAAGCAACTAATCCTAACAAATTAGCAAGTGCATAACCGGATCCGCCAATCTTAATTAACTCTGAAAAAGGTCTGTCTAAAAGTATAACTATAAAATGAATTAATCCTGTTAAAGCAAACCAAATTCCTAGTTCGCCTCTCCAACCCCAAGGACTTTTTAACGGAGATGAAACGTGACTTGGTTTCTTCAGTTTCATTACTGGTCCTATTAATAAAGCTAAGAATAACAGAATAAAAGAAACTCTTCCTAACGCAGTAGACCAAGGTACTTTAAGTACTAATCCCATGATTAACATTAAAACTGCTGTAAAAATGCCCACTATAGTATGTTGAATTGGAGTGTTTACTGCATCCATAATAAAAATGATATTGTTGGGATATAAATATTTATTGGTTTTGAACATAAAAAATAATTCTTTCTTTTTCAATAACTTTTTATAGCAAATAACTAAAGAACTGGCGATTTCTGATGCAATTTAAAAAGAAAAGTAACGTAAATTAAAAAGATAAATAATCCTATCCCCATCATTAAAAAAGCGGCTGCAGGAGAATATATATCAGTAAATAGACCAATTAAAGGTGCAAATACGGCATACATTATACTTCTAGACATACTTTGAATTGAAATCACTGTTGCTCTATGATGAGAATCAGTATGGACATGAATTCCTTTTTCTATGAAAATATCTCTGACTCCGCTTACGAAAGACATTAATGAAATAAATATTATGGCAATTATCGGAGAAAAGAAATAAATAGAAATAAATGAAATACTACCTAAAAATAAAAGGGTAAATAAAAGTTTATTCTGGGTAAACTTATTAATAAAATATTGGGCAGAAAGATATCCAAAACCTGCAAAAAGGAAATAACAAGTTATTGCTATACCTAAAACATTTATTGAAAGATCTGAAAAATTATAATAAGGTTGAATTAAGAAATAAGTTAAATGACTTAAGGCAGCAAATAAACCGTAATAAATGATTAAGTTTCTAACTATTTTATGTTTGTAAGTGAATTTAAGAGCATTACCAATATGTTTAAAATAATTAGATTCTTGCAAGTGTTTATGGATGGGGGGTTCTTTAAATGTTAATGCAATTAAGAATCCGATAAAGAAAAACCCGGCAGATATAAAGAATAACATTCTAAAACCTAAGTATGTTGAAAGATAAGTACTAACTAAACCAAGAGATGCTAAAATAAACATCCAAATAGAACTTCCAATTCCAAATATTTTTGAATATTCCTTTTCTCGTTTGAGTTCTTTTAAAGAATCATAAATAAAAGCAGAATCTGCACCGGATTTCAATGCCCAAAATAAAGCTGTAAATATTTGAGCAATCATAAAAGCAAAAAAGCTATTTCCAAGTCCAAAAATCACAAACGAGATACATAGTGAAAGATTGGAGAGAACTAAAGATGTTTTTCTACCAACTTTATCTGCAAAAGCTCCACTGGGAATTTCAAAAAAGAATAAAGCAATAGTAAAAATAGTTTCCAAAATCATGACTTGAGTCATATTAAGATTGTTTGCTAAAAAGAACAATACAAAAATAGATACAGTTAGTTCAATTCTTCCAAAGATGATAAACAAATAATATTTCCAGATATTAGAAGAATAATTTTTAACCATGATGTTTTTAAGTTATCATTAAAGATTTATAAATTGTTCTAAAGATATAATTTCAACAAGCTTTTTATAGCAAATAAACTTTCTTCTCATAAATGAAACTTAAATCGGCGATATTACTTTTAGTAATAGGATTATTATTAGTTCCGCTAGTTACTGCTGCGACCCTTAAAGGTAGCATTTACAATTCTAATTTAGAATTGGAAACAGACGTTTTAGTAGAAATAGATAACCAGAAACACTTATCTAAAGACGGAACATATACGTTTGAGTTAGAAGTAGGAGAATATACTCTGACTGCTATAAAAGGATTAGTTTCTACATCAGAAGAAATTAAAGTAACAGGAACAAATGTATTTGACCTATTCTTACTAGATAGTTTCACTGATGAAGATGATCTCTGGAAAGATACTGAAGATCAACTTTTTTCAGAAGATGAAGAAGATAGTAAATATGCGATCTGGCGTTATATTTTAGGCGGGCTAATTATTTTAGTATTATTTTACAGATTTTTTTGGATGAGAAAAAAGTTTGGTTCTTTAAGAAAATTCAGAAGACATCACAAAACAGAAAATAGAAAAACCACTGAACAGCATCAGGAAGAGATTGATAAAGAGCCAGGTTATATTGATCGAGTAATCGAAATTATCAAAAAAAATGATGGAAGAATTCATCAAAAGACTTTAAGAAAAGAGATGTTAGACGTCTCTGAATCTAAAGTAAGTCTAATTCTAACTGAACTTGAACATAAAGGTAAAATTGAGCGAATTAAGAAAGGACGTGGAAAGATTATAATTTTAAAGTAAAAATCACTAAATGTTCATGATTCTTAAGTAAATCTTTTTATATTACTTCTAATAATTAATTTAAATATGGGTAAAAGTGTTATAAATAATGAAAAACCAAAGAGATTTAGAAAAGATTCATTTGGATTGTATCTAGATGATATTGGAAAGAAAGAGTTATTAAGTCCAGATGAAGAAGTATGTATTTACAAAAGTATTGAAAACTCTTATCGAAGTTTGGTCCACACTATTTGTGATTATGAAAGAGAAAGTGAAAGCAAAAAGAAGATTGGTATTTCTATCTTATTGGACGAACTAGTTCAAACTTATGATGAGAAAAAACAAAAACAAATTTTAGAAAAAGGAGTTGAAAGTTTAGAAATAAATGATCCTTACAGGATGATTTCTGAATTAGAAGATGTTATTGTTAAAACTAGTAAGGAAGAAAAAGAAAATGAAACTAAGAAAGCTAAAGAATGGCTTTTTCAATTATTATATTGGTCAATATGTAGCACTAATTCTGAAGAAGAAACAGAAAATGAATTTAAAGTAAAAGGAATGACGAGGAGTTATAGAGATGCTGCCATCAATACAATTGAACGGGTTATAGATGAAACTAAAAATACTGTTGCTCATTATAACAAGATGATTTCTAAAGCAAAAAGTGAACCAGAAAAGTTATTGTATCAAGAAAAGAAATTACAAATAGAAGAGATGGTGGATGGTTCAAGAAATAATATTGGAGTAATTAAAAAAAATGAGCAAGAAGTGTTTGAAAAAAATTTAAGATTAGTAGTATATCTAGCAAAAAAATATGTAGGAAAAGGAATTCTCTTTGAAGATTTAGTTTCAGAAGGAAATCTAGGTTTACTAAAAGCAGTAGAAAAATTTGATTACAGAAAAGGACATAAATTTGCTACCTATGCTACTTGGTGGATTAAACAGATTATGGCCCAAGAAATTACTTACCATGCAAAAACTATTAGATTACCAGTTACTGTGGTTGAGAGTCTAACAATATACAATAAAGCTTTCAGAATCTTAGAAGAAGAATTTAAGAGATCACCCACAGAGGATGAAATTGCTGGTTATGCAGTAGATAACTTTTTATCCAATGATCGTAAAAATGAAACTGTAGAAAGATTTAAAGAAAAGATAAAAGAAGCAAAAGAAGCATCTGTTAAAGTAGTTAGTTTAGATCAACTTGTTGGAGATAATAATGACACTCCGTTAATAGAATTTGTAGAAGATGTAAATAGCAATCATTCTGAGAGTTATACTTCAAATAAAGAATTAAAAATGATGACGAGAAAAGCTATGGCAAATCTTACACCAAAAGAGGAGAAAGTTATCAGAATGAGATTTGGGATTGGTGAAAAGAGAACATACACTTTAGTAGAAGTTGGAAAAATGTTCAATTTAAACAGAGAAAGAATTAGACAAATTGAAAGTATTGCTTTAAGAAAATTAAGACGTCCAAGCGTAAGTAGAAAATTAGAAATATTCTTAGAATAAATAATATCAGGTAAGTTTTTATATATCACATTAAATTTAATTGAAAGATGAGCGAAAAAATTCTAAAAAAGAAGAGAGAAAAACCAATCAAGTATGATGGAGATATTGTTAGATTATATTTAAGTGATATTGGGAAGAGTCCTTTACTAACTCGGGAAGAAGAAGTGGGTCTTTCTAGAGGGATTGAAGATTCTTATAAAAGTTTAATTGGCGTAATTTATAATTATGAAAGAGAAAAAAGTGATAATAGAGAAATGTTTGGCATGTCGATATTATTTGAAGAATTAGTTGTTGCATACAAAAAAGAAAAAGAAAGAAGAACTGAGAAAAAATGGATGAGGTGTTCAGAACTTAATGATCCTGAGATTATTATCTCCGAATTAGAAAGTGCCATTGCAAATTATGATGGAGAGACGGAGGGAGGAAATCATCCAGAAAGTATTTTTGAGTTGTTACACTGGTCAGAATATGTTCCTGAAGTTAATGAAGAAGGAGAAGAAGCCTTTGACGAATTTGAGATTAAAGGAAGTGCAGAACAATATAGAGAAGTAATTATTAGCACAGCAAAAAGAATTCTTGAAGAAGCCAAGAACACTTCAGCACATTATAATAAAATGGTTTCTAAATTCGAAGAAGATCAAGAAACGTTTTCTTATGAAAATAAAAGGAATAAAGCAGAAAATATTGTTAACACAATTAATGAAAATATTAGTTATATTAGAAAAGGAAGAAATGAATTAATTGAAAAAAACTTAAAGTTAGTAGTGAGTATTGCTAAGAAGTATATTAATAAGGGATTATTAATGGGAGATTTAGTTTCACAAGGAAACATTGGTTTAATGAGAGCGGTAGAAAAGTTTGATTATCGTAAAGGATACAAATTATCTACTTATGCTACTTGGTGGATTAAACAATCAATAACCAGAGAAATTGATTACCATGCAAAAACAATAAGATTACCAACTAATGTGCTTATTGATATAAAATGGACACAACAAGCTTTCAAAGTTCTCAAACAACAGTTTGGCAGAGAACCTACTAAAGATGAAATTGCAGATTATGTAATCACAGAATTGATGACTCAAAAACGTAAAAAATATGAAACGGTTGAAAAATTTAAAGAAAAGATGGAAAATGTTGATTATGTTACTGGCGAATTAATTAGTTTAAATAAACTTGTTGGAGACCATAAAGACACTCCATTAATGAATTTCATGAGAGATAATAAAGATAATAATCCAGAAGAGTATGTTTTAGAAAATGGACTAACATCTACAACAAGAAATGTTCTTTCTACTCTTGAACCAAGAGAGGAAAAAGTTCTTAGATTAAGGCACGGAATTGGAGAAGAAAAAGATCACACTTTAGAAGAGATTGGACAATATTTTGGTGTAACTAGGGAAAGGATTAGACAAATTGAAAAGGGTGCTTTAGAGAAATTAAGACGTCCAAGTAGAAGTGGAAAGTTAGAATCATTTCTAGATTAGTCAAAAATGTTGGGATAAGTTTTTATATTTTCTTTCTTAACAAGCAATTATGGGGGATTTAATTCTATTAAAGAAGAAAGAAGCAGTTGTTGGACCAAAAGATGCTTTTGGCATTTATCTTATTCAATCAGGAAAACAACCTTTATTAACAAAAGAAGAAGAATTGGACCTTTCAATTAGAATTGAACAAAGCCATAAGGATATTTTCTACACCATCTGTGATTATGATCGTGAAAATCAAGAACATTTTGGGTTAGTAGCTATTAAAGGAAAAATTAGACAACGATATTCATATCAGAAAAGAGAAGAAATTTTAGAAGAAGGGATTGGTTGTTTAAAAGAAAATGAAACTTATCGAGTTATTTCAGAACTAGAAGAGTTGTTGGAAAAACCAAAACATAGAGAAGATATATATGGCCAAATGTTTCAAGAATTATATTTTAGTGAAGAATCATTAGGTCAAATCAACAGAAATTCTAAATATAATGATGATACTGAAATGAAAGTAAATAGTTATCGGGAAGTTATTAGAGAAACAGCAACAAACTTGATTCCTGAAATAGAAAACAATATTTTTTTCTATGAAAATGAAGTGGAGAAAGCAAGCAGTGAATCGTCCAAAAATTATTTTAGAGAAAAAATAAGCGAAAGTGGGAAAGTAAAAGAAAATCTGCAAAGTCAGTTAAAAGAAGAACGAAAATTAAGAGAAAGATTTACCAACAGTAATTTAAGATTAGTAATTAGTATTGCTAAAAAATTTATGGACAGAGGAGTATCGTTAGAAGAATTAGTTCAAGAGGGTAATTTTGGATTGATGAAAGCAATAGATGGTTTTGATCACACTAAGAATTATAAATTTTCAACTTATTCTACGTGGTGGATCAAACAATTTATTAACAGAGGTATTGCCAGTTATGGAAAAAATGTCAATATTCCTGTACATGTTCATGAGTTTAATGCTCTATGTTATGGTGCAGAGATTGAATTGACGCATATTCTAGAAAGGAAACCAAAGATTGAGGAATTAGCTGAATATATGTATCATGATACATTAACAGACAAAGCTAAAGAGAAAACGACATTTAAAGATTTAGTAAATGCTATTAAGAAAAACAAAAGAATTAGTCAACCGGAATGTTCTCTTGACAGGGTATATAAAAATAATAATACTAGAAACGATTTCTCTGGAGAAGATATTTCTACAGATAAAACAAAAGTGATGGTTGAATTAGTCAGAAAAACTCCTGGACTAGAAGAACCATATCATGAAAAACAGTTGTCAGAATTTGTAAGGAGAGCATTAACAACATTAACTCCAAGAGAAGAAAAGATAATCAGGAAAAGATTTGGAATTGGTGAAGAAAGAACATATACTTTAGAAGAGATCAGAGAAGATTTTGGGGTAACTAGAGAAAGAATTCGTCAGTTGGAAGCTAAAGCTTTGGAAAAGTTAAGATTGCCTTCTAGAAGTGAAAAGTTGAAAATATTCTGGGATTAATCCCAAACATTTAAATAAAATCAAGACAATTTCTACTTAAATTAACTGTGGGGAAAGCTAGGCTGGGAGGTTAGCGTTCTCTTGT
>JABJOX010000049.1 GCA_018664115.1 Candidatus Woesearchaeota archaeon | reverse complement strand
TATTCTCTAAAGCAGTTTTAATTTCTTCAACATACTTTCCATCACGATACATCTTACTTTGATAAATAAATTCTGGCGTTATTCCTACTTTTGCAATATCTTTTTCAACAGCAAGTTCATTATGCCGAGCATAACTTTCATCTTTATCAAACGGATCGGGAACATCAACAATTGCTTTCCTTAAATGTTTCTCTAACATCTCCTGTTGCGGCATGTTACTAGGAACTTTTCTGAATACATCGTAATCATCCCAAGAATAAATAAAACGAACTTTTTTACCTTTCTTTTCTAAAGCTCGCTTAACTAAATCAACAGTAATCATTTCTCTAAAGTTTCCAACATGAACCACTCCACTAGGAGTTATCCCTGCTGCTAAAACGTAACTATCTTTATCTCCTTTCTCTCGGATAATATTCTCAGCAGTGATGTCTGTCCAATGATAAGATTGTTTCTTCTTATCTTCTTTATTTTTCTTCTTTTTACTATTCTCTTTATTTTCTTCTGCCATAAAAGAAGCTAATAGTAATAGTTATATAAATATTTCTAGAAAATAAATCCTATTCTTTCATATGGCTAGGGTAAGCTTCTGATGGGAAGAAGCTTTTCGTTTCTTCATATGGTAAATACCTTTTCATCTTAAACCATTGTTTGATAAAATTCTGCATAGCATAAACATCCTGATAAAGTTCTTTTTCTCTCAATTCTAAATCTTTATTGTAAATTCTATTTGTAAATAATTTAATAAAATGTTTTAAGAACCAATGATCTGCCCATTCACTCTCATATTTCCTTTCAATAAAAGCGCGGATGTTCAATTCTACTTCACCTTTATTAGTTTTTATCTTTTTTCCGTTATGTACAATTTCAGTAGAGGATATTCCAAGACAATGCCAGTCAATGTCAAGATAATATTGTATCTTTAGATCTTCCGCCTCTTTTGTTGGTCTCCATTGCATCCAAATCTCTCTTCCTCCACCCTGTGATATTCTTTCTCCGTAAAATGTTTCCCAATGATCAAATCCTTCTTCTAAATCTTTCCAATCATGTTCCACTAGCCATTCCCGCAATGCTTCATAGAATGCTTTCAAATTGAAGATATCTTTATACTTAACTCGCATTGGTTGGAACTCTGGAAATAATAATTTCATCGTTCCTTTTTTAACGTCATGTGCTGGCATATTAGATAGAAGATTTCTTTAATTTATAAATATTTACCATTTAGATAAGTAATATGTCTGCTTTGCCAAAGGAGGCACATAACGCACTAATTAAAAATAGATCAAAAATGCGTTATAATAAGTGCCGTGCAAGCTGACATATTATTAACAAATTTAGAAATCAATTTTTTTACTAAACCACAGATAAAATATCCAAATTGTTCCTAGACCCATGTCTAAAATAGCTAGTTTTAACGAGGTTCTCATAAATTCAGTAGTGGCATTAATCATTGTTGGGCCACTTTTCCCAATAGTTATCGCAAAAATAGAAAAGTAATAATTTAATGGCCAGAATAAAGGTACTCCTTGTATAGAAACAAAGTCAATAAAGATATGGACTAACATCCCCAAACATAAAATTGAAGTAAACTTTCTAATTTCTTTTTCTTTAACGAAAAGTGAAATGATGAATAACGTTACAAAAACAAATAAAACAAATGTTAAACTATGAGTAAAAGTTCGATGTAATGAAGAACCTAAAACCCACTCAAATAAAAAATCAATGTCTGGCAGAACTCCTCCGAGAAGTAAGAAAAACCAACCATAACGATGAATCTTTCCTTTAGAATTGAATTCATATCCTTTCCCAACTAACCAAGCTCCAATCAGATGGCCAAACGCAAAGGTCATTTTTTGTTAAGGTAAGCAACTTTTTTGCTTCCTAATTGAGATATTATTTCTGTCATTGTTTGTTGACTAAAATCATCTGCTCCGTTTCTGTCTAGATCATTATCAAAAATTAACATAGACGGAAGAGGACCCACTTCTCTTTTAACTTCATCTAATACTAACTCTAAGTTTTTGTAAAAAGCAGCAGTTGAGGAAGCATAAATTGTTTTTTCTCCTTTAGCTTTTAAAACGTATCCCCATAACTGTTGACCATTAGAATAAGTTCTTTGTGATAATCCTAACTGGAGATAATTATCTGAATTTAAAGCGTCTTTTAATTCTATCTCTTGGTATGATTGGCTTGTAACTGGTTTGTCCACTAAATTTATTTCGCTATTAATTTCTTTACAAGAAAGTGCTGAACCTAACAACAAAGATAACACAATATTAGTTAATTTTTTCATCTTTACTCTTATTTTTGATTATTGGTTATAAATATTTGTTTACTCTAGAAATTATATCTCTGTTTTAAACATCATATCTTTGTTCTAGAAATTATATCTCTTTGTATTTCTTCTGCAACAACAACGCATCCTTTTCAATAATCGGACTTTCACAAATAACAATCCCCTTACAATCAAATTCTTTTAATGCTTGTAAGACCGCTGAATAATTAAACTTAGATTCTTTTAATATCAAATGATGCCTCTCACCTTTCTCACCATGATGAATTCCAGAAAGATGAATGTGCATGTTGTCTAACGCTTTTCTTCCCAATTCTTTCTCAACTAATTTCAATATTTCTCGGAAATCTTCTAAATAATTTAATTTGCCTATTGACCTTGCATAAATGTGGGAGAAATCAATACAAGGAAGAACTTGTTCAACTTCTTTTGATAATCTTACAATCTCTTCAATAGAACCCCATTGCGTAGCTTTACCTGTAGTTTCCGGTCGAATCCAAATAGGATTATTTTCTTTTTTCAAAATCTCAACAATCTCAATAATCCCTTCTTTGATCATCTGATAAACTTCTTCCGGATCTTGTTTCATATAGAAACCAGCATGAAAAGTCATTGATTTAGCGCCACAAAGATGAGCTATTCTCGCTGCTTTCAAAATCCGTTCTTTACTGGCTGCAATCTTTTCTGGTTCAAGAGAACTTAAATTGATAAAATATTGTCCATGACAAGTTAACTGGATATTATTTTTCTCAGCAATCTCTTTTACTAACGGCGCTTTCTCTGCAGTAATGTTTACTGAATGAACAAACTCTAATTCCATACAATCCAATCCTAACTTCCGAACTTGTTCAATTCCGGTAAGAGTTGTCGCTTTAATTGTTGAGATTGGTATTCCCGCTGTTCCAAAGAATAGTTTATCCATATATCAATTAGAAATCGCTAATGTATAAAAAGTTAATTGAAATCAACTAATCCAAAACACTTATATACTTAAATCATATAATTTATTACATTATAATCAGAGGTGGGTCACTATGGCAAAAAAGAGCGTTAACGAAAAGTTACAAAAAAAGATTTTCTTAGATAAAAAAAGTTCCTGGCACGATTTAAAGAAAGACCAAGTTTTCAAATTTGCAGACAGCTACAAAAAATTCTTGAAAGAAAGTAAGACTGAACGTTTGTGTATTGAGAATGTTGTTAAAGTTCTTAAAAAGAATGATTTTAAAGATATTAATACTATTACTAATGTTAAAGAGGGCGATAAAATTTACAAAAATGTTCGAGGAAAAGCACTTCTTGCTGCCATTATCGGTAAAAATCCTAGTAAGTGGCAATTGATTGGTAGCCATGTTGATTCTCCCAGATTAGATTTGAAACCTCATCCGGTGTATGAAGATTCAGGATTTGGATTAATTAAAACTCATTATTATGGTGGTGTAAAGAAATACCATTGGGTTAATACTCCGTTAGCTTTGCATGGTGTGGCTTTTACTAAAGAAGGTAAGAAAGTTACCATTGCTATTGGCGATAAAGACGACGAACCAAAATTTATCATTCCTGATTTGCTTCCTCATTTGGCAAGAAATCAAATGGAACGAAAAGCAAATAAGATTATTGAAGGAGAAGAGTTAAACATTCTTGTGGGCAGTATTCCTGTAGATGACGATAAAATCAAAGAACAAGTTAAATTTACTGTTCTGAAATATTTGCATAAAGAGTACGGATTAATTGAAGAAGATTTTGCCATTGCTGAATTGGAATTAGTTCCTGTAACTAACCCTATGGATATTGGTTTTGATAGTTCATTAATCGCTGCTTATGGGCAAGACGATAAAGTTTGTGTTTATGCTTCTTTAATGGCGTTACTAGAAACAAAAGAGCCAAAGAATACCTCAGTAGCATTTTTCGCTGATAAAGAAGAGATTGGTTCTGTGGGTGATACAGGAGCAGCAAGTTTTGTTTTGCAAAATTTTGCTCATGATTATGCACAGTTAACTAAACTGAAAATAACTGTCTCTAATCTTTTTGAAAATTCTAACGCTGTTTCTGCTGACGTTACTGCAGGAATGAATCCGAACTATAAAGATGTCCATGATCCTAGTAATGCGTCTTATCTTGGCAGAGGTGTTTCTGTTGAGAAGTATGGCGGTGGCGGTGGAAAGTATTCTACACAGGATGCTCACTCAGAATATATGCAATACATTAGAGAAATTCTTGATAAAAATAAAATTGCTTGGCAAACTGGCGAGTTGGGAAAAATTGATCTTGGCGGTGGCGGAACAATTGCAATGTTTTTATCTCGCTATGGAATGAACTGTCTAGATGCTGGTCCTTCTTTGTTAGGAATGCATTCGCCTTGTGAAGTAACTTCAAAAGCAGACATTTATTCTTCGTATTTGTTTTACAAAGCGTTTTTCAAAGAATAAATTTCTTTTTTCTTATCTTTTTTACAATACAAATCTTTTTAAAAGGTCTGAGTTTAGTTAATACTATTAAAAATCTAATTGAGGTGGAATTATAATGGAAGAAGAACAAAAAACAACTGAAGAAGAACAAACTGAAACTCCTGCAGAGGAAGCTCCTGTAGAAGAAACACAAGAGGAATCAACTCCAGAAGAAGCACCTGCAACTGAAGAAGCACCTGCAGAGGAACCAGCAACTGAAGAAGCACCTGCGGAAGAAGAAACTCCAGCAGAAGAACCTGCAACTGAAGAAGAAACTTCAGCTGAAGAACCTGCAACTGAAGAAGAAACTCCTGCAGAAGAACCAGCAGAAGAAGAAACTCCAGCAGAAGAACCTGCAACTGAGGAAGAAACTCCAGCAGAAGAACCAGCTGAAGAAGAAACTCCAGCTGAAGAACCAGCAGAAGAAGAAACTCCTGCAGAAGAACCTGCTGAAGAAGAAACTCCTGCAGAAGAACCTGCAACTGAAGAAGAAACTCCTGCTGAACCAGCTGCAGAACCTACGCCAGAAGCACACGAAAGTTTTGGTGAGAAAGTTCATCACGTAGTTGAAAAAGTTGAAGAAGCTCTTCATTTGAAGAAACCTGAGGAATAAAATGAGCGATTCTGACTGTTCAACTGATTGCACTAAATCTGCTGAAGATATGATTAGAGATTTGATCAATCTAATTGCTGTCTATAAAGAAGAAGAGATGCAAGACGTTACAACTAGAATCGAAGTTAACACTGCAGAAATTCTTTCAGCTAAGTTAGAAGAGATTGCTAAGAAAGTTGGTGAAATCTGTAATTAATTTTTTTTCTTATTTTTTTCTTTAATTCTGACAATACAATCCTTTACATGAAGAATAATCAAACCCTTTCTGTTCTGGTTTATATCCCGTAGCTAAAGTTTCTTTCTGATACAAAGAATCTTTTGTTCTTAAGTTCAATAAGTCTGAACCAATTGATTTGTAATCTACTCTTTTACTAATATCATCATTCAATAATCTAGGTTTATCCATTTCTGGCATTAAATGTGCTTTTTGTAAATAATCATCTTTTGGATGCATGCCTAGATAAATCTGTGGTTCTATAGATTTAGCAATGTACTTCATTATTGCGGCAACTTCGTGCCCAGCATCGTTTCCTTGTGACATTTTAATCTCTATTATGATAAGAATGCATTATTGCTTATATTTCTTTCTAGAAAAAGTGAGACATTTAAGTCAATTCATCTCTTTTTTAGCAACAAATAATTGGTTAAATGGTTACCTAAAATCTTTTGTGTATTTGCTTCAATTATGTTATAATGTGATTTGAATAATTTTTTCATTTCATTTAATGAAGAAAACCATAAAGTAGTGCTTCCAGAGGTGTTTCTTTTTCTTTGTTTTGGTTTGCCATGTTTTTCTGCCATGTAGTTGAAACTGGTAGATAATAATAATCCTTTTGGATTCATTCTATCTGCTATTTTAGCCACGTATTGTTTTCTTTGTTCTGGAGGAATACAATGCATGATTGACCACTCTAAACAGAAATCATACTTTCCTAGTCGAGTCAAATTATCTTTAACCGCATCTATCACTTTGAAATCTACCTCTGGGGCGTTAAGTTTGGCTTTTGCAATAGCTAACTTAGAGAAATCAATACCTGTAACTTCAAAACCTTTTTCTGCTAGAAATTTAGAATAGAAACCTTCTCCACAACCAACGTCAAGAGCTCTGCAAGGTTTAATTATTCCTTTTTCTATTAAGTCTACTAATTGTTTTGGTGGCTCTTCACTAGTCCAAGGGCCAATATCTCGAACTTTGTAAATATTTTCATAATTATCATTTAAAGTGGTCTCTGATTTCTTATCATCAAAAAATTGTACAGAAACTTTCTTATTTCTTTTTAGGTATTTAGTGAGAAAATTGTCATCTGCCATTACATTATCTAAAAATATTATTTCCAACAATGGGCTTTTTATTATCGGTATGACTACTTGATCATTCTTTTTCTCGGGCAGTTCTATATCTTTGGCAATTCTGCCATTGAAACGATTTCCCCAAAAAGAACGGCGTCCAAAAGTAACTAAATAACTGTAATTATTACCTATTATTTTTTTTACTTCAGGGTTATCTTCAAAAACTAGCATTGCACTATGTCCATGAAGATTTCCTTTCATCAAAGTTCCATGAACAATAATCTTTCCACTTTCTTTTTTTACTTTTGTAACTTTACCCACATATTTATCTGCCATGATGATCAATTAATATAGAAAGTTGATAAATATATAAATATTGTTAATTAGTTATTTAAAAAAGAGTAGCGGAGGGAGGATTTGAACCTCCGACCTCCGGGTTATGAGCCCGGCGGGCACTCCTAGCTGCCCCACCCCGCTATAAAACTAAAAAGTTATCGCTTCTTTAAAAAGATTTGCATTAATTTCACCTATACTCTACTTCCGGAATCTTTTTAAATGAACCAACATCAATTTCAAAACTTATGAATAAAAAAGGTGCGATTCAAATTGTTGCTTTAGTATTGGCGTTAATCATCTTAGCTTATTTACTAATCACTTTTGCGCAAAGGGAATGTAATAGTAACAGAGATTGTCCAGGAAATGCTTATTGTGGAACAGATTATGAATGTCACGAATTTCCTGATCAAATAATTGTTAAACAAACCAATTACATTAGTTCTGCAGCAATTCTCGGTATTTTTCTAGTTATGGCTGCTTATATCTTTAAAACCGGTAAAGTTCCGTTCTATAAAGAAATTAAGAATAAAATCAAGAAACTTAAAGAAGATTAAGTTTTGGCAATAATTCTTCTACAACTTCATCTACATTTCTTCTAGTAGTATCCACAATAATAACATTATCTTTTTCCATTAATACTTGATCATAAACTTCTTTAAACTTTTTCAGATTGTAAATGTTCTCATTATTATTTCTTTTCTTTCCCATCATTAATAATCGTTTTTCAATCTCTCCCCAAGAAGCAGTAACGTAAATTATTTGGTCTGGTTCTAAAAGTCCCGGGGGCATAACAAGAAAAGGTCCATAACTAATACATGGGGGTGGATTCTGACACTTTCTATTCAATAATCCAAAAGCGATTGTTGAATAAATGTATGGTTCGATAATAACTGGTTGTCCTAATTGTAAGAATCCATTAATTTCATTCATTACATGTCTATTTCCACCCAAATAAAAATTGTAAAGTGCTTTTGTTCCTAATTCTTTTGCAGCTTCATGATGTTCTTCATATTCTTTTGGTGGAGAATGAATATAATGTGCACCAATCTTTTCTTCCAAAGCTTTTGCTATCGAAGTTTTACCACTAGCACTTATTCCTTCTAAAGAAATTAATTGATTAGGCATATCTCTTCTAGAGTGCGTGATTTTATAAATATTTATTTCTTCTACAATAGTTAACTAAACATTTAAAAAAAATGAAGTGATTTAACACATAATGAAAATAAATTATAAACATCTTGTTCAGAAAGCACATTTTTGTGGCCCAACCAGTTTACAGATGGTTCTCTTCAGAAGAGGGCATTGGGTAGAACAGGAAGAACTAGCTCAACTTCT
>JABJOX010000034.1 GCA_018664115.1 Candidatus Woesearchaeota archaeon | reverse complement strand
TCTAACAATATTTTAGTTTTCGTCAATAAATCGTACTCTTTTAATGCCCATTCTTCCGCTTTTTCAGCATTTTCTTCCCCTCGTTTAAGGGGTTTATCATCTTCAGGAGATTCTTCAGGTTTTTTAGGATCTTCAGGCTTTCTAGGATCTTCAGGCTTTCTAGGATCTTCAGGCTTCCTAGGATCTTCAGGCTTTCTAGGGTCTTCAGGTTTTTTAGGATCTTCAGGCTTTTTAGGATCTTCAGGTTTTTTAGGGTCTTCAGGCTTTTTAGGATCTTCAGGTTTATCATCACTATCTTTATTCCGATTACGTAAACGACTCCACCAGCTAGGTTTTGAAGAACCACCAGTACTTACAGTTGTTCTGTTGCCGCCATCTTTATTCCGATTACGGAAGCGACTCCACCAGCTAGGTTTTGAAGAACCACCAGTACTTACAGTTGTTCTGTTGCCGCCATCTTTATTCCTATTACGGAAGCGACTCCACCAGCCAGGTCCAGATGAACCGCCAGTTGTTCTGCCGCCGCCTCTATTTCGATTACGTAAACGACTCCACCAACCGGATCCTGAAGAACCGGAACTACCAGAACCACCAGCTCCGCTACGTGAACTGAAATAACTTCCAATGATCCAGAAAATTAGTAAAACAAGCAGAACATAAATCCATTCAAAAAAAGTTAATGCAAACGATTCCCAATCACCTAAGCCAAGAGCAACAAATCCAGAACTTTGGGTTGTTAATAAATCAGCAAACTGAGCTAAAATCCAAAACAGTAAAATGATTAAACCAGATTTCATTAATAATGAACCGAGGGAATCAGTTTTATCTCTAACAATAAAATAAATCAAACCACCAACTAAACCACCTAATAAAATAAACGCGACCGCAGTGGCGTATGATGTAGAGATTGCAAGAAGGATTGAAGCGGGAGTAAAAACAGTAACTATGATTGATAAAATGATGGAAATAGTAACCGTAATGTTTTTTGGTAATTTATCGCCAAAAACAACTTTAGCCGCAGCATAAAGAATTGTGAATACTAAGATGGCGTAAAGTATTCTGATAAATCCTAGAAATTGATCAGAGTTGCCCCCTAAAAAATCTAATGAACCAACACTGCTGAAAATTTTAGTAAAAATATCGCCAACTGAATCTAAAGGACCAGCCATTACTGAACCGGCCATTAAAACTCCTAAAATTACAAAAATAATCCACATCCCTTTTTTCATTACATTAACACCTAATACAATAAGGAATGAAATAAGTGTATATAAAATTTTCTGTATAATGGAGTATTGATTAATCCTATTTTATTTGTCCAAAACATTTATAAATAAGACCCGTTCTAAATGCATCTATGACTCATATATTAACAGTAAACCCAAATGAATTGGTCAATAAAGCTGCTGAAGAGCTAAAAAAACAAAAATTGGTTGAACCTACAGAATGGAGCCAATTTGTTAAAACTGGACATCATAAGCAAAGATTACCAGATAGCGAAGATTGGTGGTTTTATAGAGCAGCAGCAATATTAAGAAGCATTGCTAGATTGGGCCCAATAGGAACACAAAAATTAAGAACAAAATATGGTGGCAAGAAAAATAGAGGCCATAAACCTGAACATCGTTATAGCGCATCAGGATCAATTATCAGAAAAGTTCTTCAACAACTTGAAAAATCAGAATTAATTAAGCAAACTGAAAAAGGCGTTCACAAAGGTAGAGTTTTAACACCAAAAGGAACTTCTTTCTTAGATAAAATTGCAGTTCAAATTGCTAAACAGCAATATAAAGATAGTAAACAATAAAATGGCACGAAACAAACATCCCTCAAAAAAGAAAAGGTTAATCAAACTTAGTAAACAAACTAGGTGGGCACCTTTTTGGACAGTTTTCAAGATTTATGGTAAAGGAAGAAGAGTACACCCTTCCAGACACACAGAAGTTAAAAGAAGCTGGAGAAGAGGAAATACTAAAGCTTAAGTGAAAAATGGCTAAAAAAGAAATTAAAATGATTGAACGGACTTATAATGTTCCACTTAGAAAGGAGTTCCAAAAAGTTCCACGTTGGCAAAAATCACAAAAGGCAGTTAAAGCATTAAGACAATTTCTTTCTAAACATATGAAATCAGATAATGTTAAAATTGGTAAAAGTATCAATGAAGAAATGTGGAAGCATGGAATTAAAAATCCTCCACACCATGTTAAAGTTAATGTAACTAAAGATGATAAAGGAGAAGTTAAAGCTGAATTGTTCGGAATGAAAAAGAAAGAAGATAAGAAAGGAAAGAAAGTTAAAATTGAAAAAGTTGAGAAAAAAGTAGAAGTGAAAGAAGAAGCAACTGAAACAAAAGAAGCAGAAGCACCTAAAGAAGAAGTTAAAACAGAATAATTCTAATTAACCATTTAAAAAACCCACTGGTCACACTGGTCAGGTGCAGGAAAGACATATAAAGGATGAGTTTTCTGAAATTGTTATGAGAAAAGAGGTATTCTAAATTGGCTAAAAGAGTTGAATCACCATCATCAATTAATACATTCAAACAGTGTCCTAGAAAGTATTATTATTCTTATATAGAAAAGTTGCCCACTGTCCCCAACATCCATCAAATTCGGGGAAATATTGCCCATTCAACTTTAGAACATTTTTATGATGTTGATGTAAGTAAATTTAATTTAGAAAACTATGAAATAGAATACAAAAAAGTGGTTCAGAAACTTTTATTGAATCAATGGAACAAATATACTCCTAAACTTGACGGACTTAATCTTAACAAAGGTAAGATCAACTTTTATTTTGAAGAAACGATGTTCATGGTAATGAATTGGTGTAACCATTTTTTAAAAGACATCAAATCATTGATGGAAAAAGAAAACATTTCTATTCCAGAAGCGTTCATGAGATTAACCCCAATCAGAGAACAGAAATATGCTTCTGATAAATATTCTATCAGAGGATTTATTGATGCAATTCATCATTATGGTGACGAAGTACACATTCTTGATTATAAAACTAATTCTCGGTTTGATATGAAAGAGCCAATCATTTTACAATTGGCAATTTACTCATTATTGTATCAAGAAAAGAGGGGAGTCTTACCTAACAAAGTAGGAATATTCTTTTTAAGACATAAACCGAAATACTTAAATGTTCAACCAGAGATGATAGAACTAGCAAAAAAAGAAATCAATGCTATTCATACCCACACTTCTAGTACCGAGAATATTGATGATTATAATAAAAAGATTACTCCCCTTTGTAAATGGTCTACTGGGCAATGTGACTATTATTCTACTTGTAAACCACACGGTAAATAGTTTAAACAAAATTTAAAAAAGAAAAGAAAAAAAGTTAACCTAAAGCGGCATAACTTGTTTTAATTATTTCTTGATAACTTAACGTCCCTAAACCAAAATCAGGTAGACCTAAGACTGCCATTATTCCTAAAGCGATAAAGAACGCATAAAAGTATAGGAATAAGTTATTCAAAAAATGGTTGCCTCTCATTTCCAGAGGTAAAATAAAATATTTTGCCAACAGGAAGATTGCTAAGAAAACAATTAAAACGATTGCAAAAGCTAAGATTGGTAATTCCATTATCAACACTACAGTTTCTACTAAAGCCCCTACCAATAACGCAACTAACGCAAATCCAAACAGATACAAGTTAAAAAAGAAAACTTCCATAAACCGTTCAGAAGCAAACTTTTCCAAGATAACATCTTTAGAAATGATCGAACCCGATATGGCGGCCAGGAAATACGACAACGCTTCGATGATCATATGACAGAAGACGATAAACATAATTCCAATAAATATTACGTAAGGTGCAGAACCAGTAAAAGCTGCAGCGTTCTTCGCAGTTAAACCAAATATTGTTCCCCAAACAGAAGCGTTCCAAGTTATCAGGAAAATTGCTCCATCACCCGTTAACAAAGCCATAATAAAACAAGCCATAAGAACCATAAAATTGTTACTTAACAAATCGAAAAATAAATTGCCATCAAAAACGTCTGAAACTGCCTGGCCAGTAAAACCTTGCCCAAACCTAATTTCAAGTTGTTCTCTGAAAAGATTGTTAGCTTGCATTTCAGGCATAACAATTGTACCCATTGCATAAACCAAGAGAATTCCAATGAAAAGGAAAAAATAAATTTTTACAACTTCAACATCATCTTTCCATAAAGCACCGAAAGATACTTTCTGTTCCATACTTTCTTGCCGTTCTTCTATCGAGAAAATTTTATACAACTCTGGGAGAAGAAGTAAAGATGTAAAAGCTACCGCAACTAATGCGGGATCGCCGGGAAATAAGAATTTTGCAATTACAATTCCAATAAATGCGTAAAGCAATCCTAAAATGAAAGCATACCTGCCTTTTTTTTCTAACCAATCTTCAGGAAATAAATGTTCTAAAACCATTGTTTATCAACCTCTTTTTTTGTTATGTGAATAAAGCACTAAAAATTGATGATCTAATTTTCTTAGTGTCTTTTACTAAGTAAAGTTAATTAGCTTTATATATTTTGTTATTTGTTAAATAGAGAAGATAATACGTAATGTTTTTAAATTAAAGGGGTATTAAACTAATTATTGAAAACTTTGGAGGAATAAAAATGGTAGCCACATGGATTATTATTGCTGTTGTTGCAGTTGTAGCATTATTTATTGCATACATTTACAACAGTTTGATTAAGTTAAGAATGAGAGTAAAGAATGCTTGGGCACAGATTGACGTGCAATTGAAAAGAAGATATGATTTGATTCCAAATTTAGTGAGTGCAGTTAAAGGATATATGAAACATGAAAAAGGTGTTTTAGAAGAAGTTACTAAAGCAAGAACTTCTTTAATGTCTGGTTCAACACAAGAAAAAGCAAAAGCATCTAATCAAATCACAGAAGCTTTAAAATCTATTTTTGCAGTAGCAGAAAATTATCCTAACTTAAAAGCTAATGAGAATTTTATGCAATTACAAGAAGAATTGTCTGGAACAGAATCAAAAATTGCTTACGCAAGACAGTTTTACAATGATAGCGTAATGGCATTTAATGAAGCGATTCAAGTGTTTCCAAAAAACTTTTTTGCTAAAATTTTTGGTTTTCACCAAAAAGAATTCTTTGGTGCTGAAGGAGTTGAAAGAAAAAACGTTAAAGTGGAATTTTGATTATATTTCACTTTATTTTTTAAATTTTTAAATTTTTGAGGGAATAACAATGGGGATATACGAAGAAATTGCCAGTAATAAAAGAAGGTCCTATTTGTTAATCTTTTTCTTTATGGTATTTGTTATTTTTGTTGGTTTCGTTGTCGGATTTTTTTATGGTTCAACTTATTTTGGAGTGGGTCTAGCTTTAGTAATTGGAATAATTTATTTCCTAATTAGTTATTATGGTGGTGCTAACGCTATTCTAGCAATGACCAAAGCTAAAGAAGCTAAAAAGCCAGAGTACACTTATTTGATTAATACAGTAGAAGGATTAGCTATTGCTGCTGGGTTAGCAAAACCACCAAAAGTTTATGTTATTAATGATGATGCCCTAAATGCTTTCGCTACAGGAAGAGATCCTGAACATTCTTCAATTACAGTTACCACTGGTCTGCTTGATAAATTGAACAGACTAGAATTAGAGGGAGTAATTGCTCACGAAATGTCACACATCAAAAACTTTGATATCAGAGTGATGATGTTAGCTGCTGTAATGGTAGGGATTACCGTTTTACTATCTGATTTTCTTTTACGTAGTTTCTTATGGGGTAGAAGAGGAAGGGATAAAGAAGGTGGTCAATTAACATTTGTTTTTATCATTGTGGGGATTGCCTTGGCAATACTTGCCCCATTAGTGGGAGAAGCAATCAAGTTAGCAATTTCTAGGAAAAGAGAATATCTTGCTGATGCTTCCGGAGCTTTACTTACTAGATACCCAAAAGGTTTAGCAGACGCGCTTAAAAAGATTAAAAGTGACCCTGATCCGTTAGTAGATCATGCCAATAAAGCTACTGCGCATTTATTTATCTCTACTCCGTTCAGAAAAAGTAAAAGGTCATTTTTGAAGAAATTGTATTCTACTCATCCGCCAATTGATGACCGGATTAAAAGATTGGAAGGGATGTAATACAAATACCTGATTAAATAAAATTTTTATTAAGAAAAGTTTATTAACTATCTTTTACTAACTAATAAAAATAAAAAGTGGTTAACAAAAAAGAACACCAAATATTAAAAGAAAAGTTAGATCAGGTAATTAATTCTTGTCAAGAGCAATCTTTATTTTCTACTGCTTTATTATTTTGGATTATTGCTTTAGTTATTGAAGTAACATTAAGAATATTTGACTTGTATAAAACTGTTCCTGAAGTAGATTTATTAAGTCATCTTTTTGCGGGAATAGCTATAGCTGCAAGTTTATTTTGGTTAAGTGAGAAGTGGAAATGGACCCATTATCGTGGGATAGCAATTGTTGGAACAATAATTATTAGTTTATTATGGGAATTAGCAGAATCCTTACAAGAAATGTTATTTTATAACCCACCACACTTACTGGATTTCTTCATTTGGGATGGATTTGTTGATGTCATTATAGCATTTGTAGGTGCCATAATTTTTGTTTTAGTAAGGAAAAAAAATAAAACCTAAATCTTAATTTAACCATTAAAAAATGTACGTATTTAGTTGGTCTTGCACGCCACGATTACGGGAGCTTACTTATTAATAATTTTTGGCCCCCGTGTGGCTCCATTGGCAAAGCCAACTAAATACCTATTAAAAAAGTAATATTTTTTAAATACGGACTGTTTTTACACTATTAATCCCAACGTTAGACTTCCTTTGTGAGACGATGATCAGAGGCGTTATGCGTTGGGCTCATATTCTCTATGTTTTTTAGAATTTACAAATCTTTTAACTTATCCAAACTATCTTTAAAATGTTCTTTCTTTTCCTTAAGTGCTGTCGGACTTCCACCACCATGCCAAGTAAATCTTGGTCGCATTTGTACTGGAAAAATCCGTTCATTAGCATCATCAAAAATTACTGCTGCCCCTTTAACCCGAGGAAGCATATCAATCTCTTGTTCCAAACCAGCACGCATATAACTTTGAGTTAACATCCCCAGGGCTTCAACATCCATTCTAGCAGTCAAACGATGTGCTAAAACAGTATCAGATTGCGTCATAACATCAGTATGAATTTTTGCTGGTTGTTGAGTTGCCAAAATTAAAGAAATTCCTGGCTGTCTACCTTCACGTAAAATAGTTATTAATGCATCAGAAGCTGCAGTTTTTCCATCATGAGGTAAAAGTTCATGAGCTTCATCAATCGCTAACCAAACTAAAGGTTCTTGCATTTTCTCTTCAACATCTTTAGAAAAATAATGCATCGCTGCATCTACAGATTTAAATTCTTCAGTTTTTCTAGCCAACATTCTTTGATTAAATAAAGTTCTACTGATTAATCCTACAACTAAAGCTTTAATCTCCCAACCAGAAGACATGGTGGCATAAGGGCTAACATCAAGTACTGTAACTTGACCAGGAGCAATAATATCTTTTAATGGTGTGCCTTCTTTAGAAAATATTTTCCAACCTTGCGCTTTTTCAAATTCGTTAACAACAACATTCTTGACAATCCTTTCACTTTCTTGATCTTCTTTAACTAAAGCAATTAATTCGTCAAGGCCATAACTAACTTCCGCTTCACTTAATTTCTGAACCATCTTTGTAATCAAAACGCCTTCAGCAGAATTAGAACTTAATCCAAAAGCG
>JABJOX010000024.1 GCA_018664115.1 Candidatus Woesearchaeota archaeon | reverse complement strand
TTTCAATACTGGATCATCTAAAACTGTGTCTCGTGAAAAACTAGTATCTAATTCTGGGCAATTGATTGCTCCGCTAAGTCCAGGTAAATTAATAGATTTTAATTTGATTCTGTGGGCAAGCAAATCTAAACTTCCCTCTCCGGAATGTTTTGTTAAGAACCCTTCTAAATTATTTTCTTGAAAAGGAATTGTGTTTACTGATTTTGCTGGTTTTAAAGATTTGTTTAATTGTTCACTAGTATCATTTTGATGAAGATAAAGCGGTGTTTCAATATAGCAGCAATCTTCTTTAAGAATTTCAATAACCCTTTCAAAATTTACTTCCGAATCCTCGGCTAATTTAATTTCAATAGTTGTTCCATAACCTTCTCTTTCGTTAGGTTGAAATCCTGCTTCCCGGTTCAGTTGAGCATCAATAATGGCCATTCCTCCGCTACCTGTTTTTGGTTTACTGTCAACTTTAACATACTCATGTCCTAAACCAAAAAAACTTACTGCTCCTAAACCAAATTTTCCTGCAGCGTGGCTAAGTGTTTCATTTAAAGAGGCATAAATGTTAAAGAAAACATCGTTCATTACATCCTGAGTCATACCTCTTCCTTGATCTGAAAATTTAATTATTCTTTCTTTTGGATTTGTATAAATATCAATACGATTATTTTTTTTATCTTCAGCTGAGCCGTCAGCATTTTGTATTGCTTCTCTACTGAAATATTCTAATTCTTCAAATTGAGATGTGGTTAGGTCATGAATGAAATGCATCAATTGTTGATTGTCTTGATCTTCTTTATTTTCAGAAAGTAAACTTTTAGCGGTCTCTTCTAAAGCGGCCATGTTTTGAATTCTTTCTGCAGAAGTTTGTTGGATGCTATCTTCTAATGACTGTAATGTTCCCTGAATGTTTCCTTGTGAAGATTCTCCAGACTTTTCATAGAGGTATGCCATGGCTTCCCTGACTTGATGACCTGGAACAAGAATTCCAGGTTGATTTTCGCCGAACCAGCCAAGTTTGAAAGTCCAAGATTCATAATTTGCAATTACTTCTGGGGAATGAATTACTCTATAACGTTGAGAACTATATTTCTTTTTTAATTCTTGGGCTTCTTCAAGGTCGTCTACAAAAATTAGACCGGGAAGATTAAGTAAGCTAGCAATATCTTCATTTTTTAGCGAAGAACCCATTAGTTCTAATAATTTATTTTTGGCCATCTTCTAGAGGTAGAAATATTATTTTCTTTATAAATGTTTTGTCTTTTTATCACTAAATAGTGGTCAAGAGACCAGTTTTTAATAATATCATCGAAAATTACTTAAATATACTTAATTCTAATATGATTTTAGAATGACTTCTCCAAAAAAGGTGTTTAAAGAAATAGAACATTGGAAACCCTCCGATGAGATTACAGTAAATCATTTGCTGAACTATAGTAAACAAAAAAATAAATTACTAGTGTTTTTACATGATTTGGTTAAAGTTGAAAATTTTCCAGACAGAAAAGATGGTCAGCCACATTTAACACATCCAATAAATGTGGCCACTTATTTACAACGAGCAAATGCAGATTTTCTTGATGTTGCTGTTGGTTTGATTCATGACCGTTTAGAAGATAAAGTTGATGCTGTAATCGCTTCTTCACAAATTGATGATGTTGCGCAATTAGAAACAGATTTAACAACTGAACTTGAAGTTATGATCTCTGAGAAATGTCAATCATTAGAGTTGCCTTCAACTTATCCTCGTTCTTTAATTGCAACTACTGAACTTCTTACTCGGCATAAAAGACATAAGTATTATCGTTCTCTAGGAGAAATGTTTTCTTCTGCTGATTCAACTATCCAAGGAAGAGCAATCAGAGTAAAACTTGCTGATCGGATGCATAATATTCAATCTTTATCTGCGTTTAATGAAAAAGAAAAAATTTATCAAGCTTTTAAGAATTTGTTTATTCTTAACAACGTTAAAAGTTATTTGATGGAAACTGGTCAAGTTACTACTACAGATTTAATGATCACCAGGAGAAAAAATGCTACTGAAAAACTTTTCAGGAAATGTATGAAAGCAACTTATGACGCTTTTCTTTCAGTCTGTCATGATTCTTTAGATAAAGGCATTAAAGATATTGAACCTTATATTCAAGTTTTTTATCATAAATATGAAAATCAATCTCGGAAAATGAAAAAGATTTCTGATTGGGATAACCAAGAAGCTCATCCTCTAAAACTTTTTGATGGTATTGTTAAGAAATATGACGCTCGATTACATAAAGAAACAGCTGAGTTTGAAAGAAGACAACAGCGTGAAGTTAATTTTTGTGGAAAATTGTTTTCTGATTTTGAACTTACTCCTGAACAACTGGAAGCGATTGTTGATTATAAAGATGCTTATTTGATGAAAGAAGTTACAGGAAAGTTTTATGATGAGAAGTATGTTGTTCGAAACTTCGGTTGCGGTAAGTTGTGTTCTCGGAACAGGACCTGTGTTAGTGAATAATTGAAAATATTACTAGAATTCTTATAACCTCAATCACAGAAATATTTATAAGTTTGTTAAATTCTTTTAAAATTCATGGGACAAAAAACTAAATATAAAATCTTTGGTGGCATAATGGTATTGGGTTTTTCTTCAATAGTAGGATCAACATTATATTCTATTCATCAAGAAAAACAATTCTGGGCTCAAGAACCAACAAATTTGAAAGGGACAGTAATTAAAGAAACTTATGTTGAACCAGAAGAAGGAGGAGTTTTACAAGATGGTCGTGAAAGTCAATATCGTCTTTCCTTACCTGGCGATTCTGTTGAAGATGTTATTAAAGGACCAATAATTGTTCGTGTTGAAGATTCTTACATTAATGGAGAAGAAGTAACTAAAGAAGATGTGGGTGCTTGGATTCAAGAAGATACTTGTGTTAATATCCAAGCAAGAGAAGTTTCTAACGGAATTTACAAAGCTTTAGCTCATGAAGTTAAACCTTGTGATTCTTTAGATGAGAAGTTGTAATTTAAAATTATATAAACTCAATCACATAAATGTTTATAACTTTAATAACTTTAATTTTAATTATGGCTACTGACATGAAAACAGAATCTTTTAAAAATAATAAATTAGTTAATTTTGCAGCATTAATGTTTCCCCTTGCTTATTTATCAATAATGACTCTTGGAAGTTATAATGGGTACCGCCAAGAAAAAGATTTTCTAGCTAAAGAATCAGTTACAATTGAAGGAAATGTTCTTGAATATTCTCCTGTTGAACCAAAAGGAGAAGGTCCCCTTAAAAACTTTGCAACCAAATATAGTTTCTCTTTACCTGGTGATTCTGTTGAAGATGTTTTTAAAACTCCAATCACAGTTCAAGTTGAAGATTCTTATGATGGAGAAAAAGTAACTAAAGAAGATGTGGGTGCTTGGGTACAACAAGATACTTGTGTTAATGTTCAAGCAAGAGAAGTTAGTGACGGAATATACAAAGCTTTAGCCCATCAAGTTAAGCCGTGTAAAGATTCTTTAGATGACAAGTTGTAATTAGAAACTTAACAAGTTTTTCAATTAAATTTATAAACTACCTATATTCTAGAGTATACAATGGATTCAGTAAGAAAATCAGGCAGTTAAGTATTATTTCTTTTCAAGTTAGTTATCACAATTTTGAGTGTTTATTAGGAGGATAAAATGAAAAATAAATTATATTATCAAGTGAAAAAATCTGTAGATTTAAGTAAGTTACCTCAGATTAAAGGGTACAATTTCAATAAAGAATTCAACTTTAAAGAATTCATTAAATCATACTCCACTTCAGGAATTCAAGCAGCTAATTTAGGAACAGCAATAGAAATTACTAAAACAATTATCAGAGAAAATGTTCCGATTTATTTGTCTTTCACATCAAATATGATCTCTTCAGGAATGAGAGAAATTATTTCTTACCTGACCCAACATAAAAAGATAGCTGTTCTTTGCACTTCTGCTGGTGGAGTAGAAGAAGATGCCATTAAAGCACATACTCCTTTCCGTGTTGGTAATTTTGATGCTCCTGGTTCAAATCTTTTTGAAGCAGGTGTAAACAGAATTGGAAATATCTACACTACTAATGAACATTATACTCATTTTGAATTTTTCATTAAAGAAGTGTTTGCAGGATTGTTAGAGCAACAGAAGTTGGATCAAAAACCAATCACTCCTACAAAGATTGCTAGAGCCATGGGCAAACTTATTGGTGAGAAAAAAGAGTACGATGAAACTAAATCATATCTCTATTGGGCTTACAAAAATAACCTTCCAGTTTTCTGTCCAGGAATAATTGACGGCACTATCGGCGATATTGCTTACTTCTTTAAACAATCTCATCCAGAATTTCAAATTGATGTTGTTGAAGATCATCAGAAGATTATTGATTATACATTGCAACAAGAAAAAACTGCAGGTATTGTTTTAGGAGGAGGAACATCTAAACATTATATTTTGAACGCTAACATTTTCAAAGAAGGGTTTGATTATGCTGTTTGTATTAGTACTGCTACTCCTTTCGATGCTTCTGATTCTGGTGGAAACCATGAGGAGGCAATCACTTGGGCAAAAGTAAAAACAGATGCTTTGAGAGTAAAGGTTCATTGTGATGCTAGTATCGCTTTCCCATTACTCGTAGCGGGAGCATTTCAGGAAACGGAAAATTTATAAAACCCCCAAAAACTTTTCCAAGAAATGACTCAACTGGAACTCACAGATATAATTGCTGAATTTACTCCTGTATTATTAGGTGCATTTGTTGCCCCATTAACAATTTTAGGATTAGGAGTTACTGCTTATCATTTAGTTCAAAAATACAAACTCCCTGATAAATCTAAGTTTGTTTATTCGCAGACTAAAGATTCAATAACAGATTTTTTAGAGAAATATCGTTCTTAACACCAATAAAATTTATAAAGACTTAACTTAACTGATATTTAAAAACTTAAAAAGGTGGTTTAAATACTGAAAAATTGTTTTACAATTTTTTGTATCTTATAACTGGAGGTTAAAAGATGACAATAGTTAAAATAAATTTACATAAAGTACATGCAGAACGTGATTTGGATGCTAAAGGCGGACAGATTAAGATTAATAATAATGTTTCTGTAAAAAATGTTGAAGAGATGAGTTTTGCTGTAGAAGGAAAGAAAGGTTTGAAATTTACATTTTCTTTTAACTGTAATTATGAACCTAACTTAGGTAAGATTGATGTTGAAGGACAAGTTCTTTTCGTTGAAGACGAAGCTAAGATTAAAGAAATTAAAGACACTTGGGATAAAGACAAGAAAATTCCTATGGATATCATGGAACAGGTTGTTAATGCTGCTTTGCATAAAGGCAACATTCAAGCAATTAAGATTAGTGAAGAAGTTTCTTTGCCAAGTCCGTTACCATTACCTAAAGTGCAAGCTGGTTCTGCTAAAGAAGTTGAAGAAACTCCTGCAGAAGAACCTAAAAAAGAATAACTTTTTATTTTTTTTCTTATTTCTATTCTTAAGAATACAAATCATTAAAAACTGATTCTTATAAATGATGAAATATGGGATTATTTGCAAAGAAAGAAGAACCAAAGACTTTAACTGGAATTTTATTAAGTGCTTCTGTTGGTATATATCAATGTCCAGATAATGATGTGGATTTTGACAATTTAAATAATTTTTATGATGAACTAATTACTAAACTACACTTACCAGAAAAAATAACTGGGAATGAATCGCGTAGTGAAATTGGAAATGGGACTCATCGAATTGTTGATGAAAAGATTCCTTATCACGGTCATTCTTGTTTAAGAAGTTTCAAAGGCGTTCATTTCCAAAATCATGCTGATGTTTATGTTTATCTTACAGAAGATGATGCCGGTTTAGGAGGAGCAGAAATGTATTGTGGTGTTTTTATTACTAATAAGCAAGACGGCCATTCTCAAAACGAACATAATAGAACAAGACAAAAAGAAAAATTGCTTGAACAATTTCCTATTCTTGCTAAATTCGATGAATCTGGTCCAGATATAACCTCAGAAATGTTAAAAGAAGTTAACGCCAATGATAGAGAAAGATTAAAGTTATTGGGCCCTTGTTTTGGTTATATTTATTGAATTATTATCTTCTACCATAAACTTTATATATTAACAATTCTCTGAAAATTAGCATTGAGGGTGAATATTTATGTCAGATAATGAACTTAAACTTAAAGTCATGGAAGCTGTCCAAGATGATGTTAATAAGGGTATCGCTAGACTTGATTCTGCATTTATGAAACAATTAAATGTTAATGCTGGTGATGTTGTCGAGATTAAAGGTGAACGTTTAACTGTAGCAATTGTTGATCGTGCTTATCCTGGCGATATTGGTTTAAACATTGTTAGAGTTGATGGAGATATTCGGAGAAATGCCAGAACTTCTATTGGAGAATTAATTACTATCAAAAAAGCCGAAGTTAAACCCGCAAGGAAAGTTACCATTGCCCCTGCTCAAAAAGGAGTGATGATCAGAGCATCTCCAGAATTATTTAAAAGAAATTTAATGGGTAAAGCTTTTGTTAAAGGAGACATTGTTTCTTTAGGTAGAGCAAAAAGAAGAATAGATGTTCAGGGAAGAAACGTTGGTGATATTTTTTCTGCTATGGAAGCACAACTTGGCGGTTTCGGATTTGGCGATATCAAATTTGTTATTGTTGATGTTGACCCAAAAAAAGAAATTGTTGTTGTTAATCAAGATACTGAAGTACAATTTAATCCTCAAGCTGTTGAATTAAAAGTAGAAGAAAGTATTTCTTTTGGAGTTAATTATGAAGATATCGGTGGTTTAAGTGAAGAAATAAAGAAAGTTCGAGAAATGATTGAACTACCTTTAAAACATCCACAAATCTTTGAACGACTTGGAATCGAACCTCCGAAAGGAGTTTTGTTGCATGGTCCTCCAGGAACAGGAAAAACTCTTCTCGCGAAAGCTGTTGCCAGTGAAACAAATTCTCATTTTATCTTAATCAATGGTCCAGAAGTGATGTCAAAATTTTACGGTGAATCAGAAGCTAATCTGAGAAAGAAATTTGAAGAAGCTGAACAGAACGCTCCGGCAATTATTTTCTTGGACGAAATTGATGCTATCGCTACCAAGAGAGAAGAAACTAAAGG
Organism: Candidatus Woesearchaeota archaeon; assembly: GCA_018664115.1. GTDB lineage: Archaea > Nanobdellota > Nanobdellia > Woesearchaeales > GW2011-AR9 > JABJOX01. The sequence goes on along the minus strand of JABJOX010000024.1, from coordinate 17,502 downwards.
CGAAGTTGAAAAGCGAGTAGTTGCACAATTACTTGGTTTAATGGACGGTTTAAAGTCTCGAGGTAAAGTGGTAGTTATCGCTGCTACTAATATGCCCAACGTTATCGATCCCGCTTTGCGTAGACCGGGCAGGTTCGACCGAGAAATAGAAATAGGTGTTCCTGGAAAAGAAGGAAGATTAGAAGTGCTTAAAATTCATACGCGAAATATGCCTCTGGCAAAAAATGTTAATTTGAAAGATATCGCTAAAATTACGCATGGTTTTGTTGGTGCAGACCTTAACGCTTTAGCCAAAGAAGCAGCCATGATTGTTCTAAGAAGAATTCTTCCTGATTTAAAGAAAGAAGGAATTGAAGAAGGCGATACTATCCCAGAAGAAATTTTGAAAAAATTAATGATTACCCAAAAAGATTTTATGGAATCTTTGAAAATTGTTCGACCATCTGCAATGAGAGAAGTTCTTGTTGAAACACCTGACGTTAATTGGGAAGATGTTGGCGGTTTAGAAGATGTTAAAAATAAACTGAAAGAAGCTGTTGAATGGCCATTGAAAACGCCAGAAGTTTTCAAGAATATGGGCATTAGGCCACCAAGAGGAATCTTGTTATATGGCCCTCCTGGAACTGGTAAAACAATGTTAGCTAAAGCAGTCGCTAAAGAAGCAGAATCAAATTTCATTTTGGTTAATGGTCCTTCATTATTATCTAAATGGGTCGGCGAATCTGAAAAAGCTGTACGAGAAATATTTCGGAAAGCTAGACAAACATCTCCTACAATATTATTCTTTGACGAAATTGATGCTTTAGCTCCCCGAAGAGCAGATTCTTCTGATTCTGGAAGTAGGGTTGGCGAAAAAATGGTCAATCAGATGTTAACTGAAATGGACGGTTTGGAAAGTCTGAATGATGTGGTTATTATCGGTGCCACTAATCGTCCCGATAGGTTAGATCCTGCTTTGTTACGACAGGGAAGATTTGATCGAATTATCTTTACTTCTATTCCTGACGTTGCTGGTAGAAAGAAAATCTTTGAGATTTATGTAGAAAAGATGCCTTTGACAAACGGATTGGATATTGCAGAATTAGCTTCTAAGACAGAAGGTTATGTTGGTGCAGATATTGAGGGAGTTTGTCGAGAAGCAGCCATGATTGCTTTACGTGAAGATATTAATTCTAAAGAAGTGAAGATGGAACATTTCGTGAAAGCTTTAGATGTTGTTAAACCTTCTGTGGATAAAGAAGTTGAAGAAGCTTATGAGAAACTGGCTGACTACTTTTCTTCTGCGAGAGCAAAAGAGATTAAAGAAGTTAAAGCCGATTATTTTGGTTAAGTTATTTTTGATATAATGTTTTAACCAAAACTTCTGTAGCTTCCATTCTATCTAAAGGTAAACCTAGACGATTTAAATCATGATATGAAAGAGGTCCTATCTCGCTATCTGGGGCAAGAATGGCATCAATTTTCTCTTGAGCTTGATGGTGTTGTTTAATTTCTGTCTCATTCAAAACATTTTCCATTAAATCTTGTTGATACAAATTAATTTTGGTTAATTCAATACATAATGGCAATCCATTTTCAACTGGAAACGAAACATTGTAAATTGCATTTTCAATATATTGATGTTCCAATAAATCATATTCGTTTCTTTCAAAATCCCTTCTAATACTCATTTCTGATTTTTCAACTTTTTGTGTGAAATCTAAACCACACTTAATTCTGATTATAGTTGGAACTGCAGTTTTAAATTCTGATGGCAAATATGTTGTTTTTGGTTCTTTATCTTGATAAGTGGTATCTACTTGTAATCCTTTCTCTCCTGCGTCTGTAAATGTGAACGTTCTAGCGTTGTTATCAAAAGACTCTTTTAAAAGTTCATTAACTATTCTAACTGTGGCCACAAATCTATCTTCTTCGAAGTGTCCAGCAATTCTATCTTCAAGTGGTTTCATATTAAGTTCTGCCATAAGAATTAGTTATTGCTCGAGATTATATAAAGATTATTGTAAGAGAGGATAATGAAAGATTGTAATCATCAACAAGTAATTATTATCCTATTAATTTCAGAAACATTTATAAACCCCCCTCACAAATTAATACTATCTTGAATAGGCGGAGACAGTGAGTTTTAATTATTAAATTTATACTTATTCTGTTTCAAATTATTTAAACTAAAGTTTGGTAAATTAGAGTTTGTTCAAAGGAGAAATAAATAAAATGTTATTTGAAAACGTAAAAATAAGTAAAGAAATTAGCAAAGCTTTGGAAGAAGAAGGCATTGTTAACCCTACTAAAATTCAAGAGATGGCAATCCCTTTAATCTTAGAAGGAAAAGATGTTATTGGAATGTCTTACACTGGTTCAGGTAAAACTGTAGCTTTTGGAGTTCCTGTAATTGAAAATATTAAACCAGGTAAAGGATTACAAGTAATAATCATGTCACCAGTAAGAGAATTAGCAGTACAAATTGCTAATGAGTTAAAGAAATTTTCTCGGTATAAGAAATGTAATATTGCTACTGTCTATGGTGGAGTTTCATTAGATCCACAAGTTAGAGAAATGAGAAAAGCAGACATTGTTGTTTCTACACCTGGAAGATTATTAGACCATTTACAGAGAGGAAACATTAAATTTCCAGATGTAAACTGTTTTGTTTTAGATGAAGCAGATAAGATGGTTGAAATGGGTTTCATTGAAGATATTGAAAGAATCTTATCTCAAACTCCAAATGAAAGACAAATTTTATTGTTTGGTGCAACAATCTCTAGTGAAATAGAACATATTAAAAATGCTCACATGAATAATCCTGTTGTTGCGGAAGCTGATAAACATGTTAAACAAGAATTCTTGGAACAATATTATTATAATGTTCCTCATAACCAAAAGTTTTCTTTATTAGTGCATTTGTTAAAAACTGAAGCGACTGACCGAGTAATGATTTTTTGTTCATCTCGTTCAACTGTGGAAATGTTAACACCTAATTTGAGAGCTAACGGAATTAAAGCAGAAATGATTCACGGTAAAATGAGTCAGAATAAAAGATTAACTACAATTGAAAGATTCAATAAAGATAAATTGAATGTTCTTGTTGCTTCTGCTGTTGCTGCTCGTGGATTAGATATTAAAGGCGTAACACACGTATTTAATTATGATTTGTCTCGAGACCCACAAGAATATATCCATAGAATTGGAAGAACTGCTCGTGCTGGAGAACAAGGTAAAGCAATCACTCTTTTAAGTGACCGAGATTATGATGTTTTCAATCACATCTTTGACCGGTTCGATTTAGAAATTAACGAAATTGAAGTTCCTAAGTTTCCTCAGTTAAGATTCGAAGCTCGTATCCGAGAAGATAGATCTGAAGGAACAAGAAGAAGATATAGTGGTCACCGAGATCCTCGTGGACATCGAAACCAACATGGTCATCATTCAGGAAGAAGTTACGGCGGACGTTCTAGTGGAAGTTCTAACGGAAGTCAGGGAAGAAGTTACGGCGGACGTTCTGGTGGAAGTTCTGGCGGAAACTCCGGAAGAAGCTATGGCGGAAATTCTGGCGGTTCTCGTTCAAGAAGCATGAGCCGACCATCTGGTCAACATCGTTCTCGGGAAATGACTCGTAGAAGTGATTAATTTTTTTTATTTTCTTATTTTCTTTTATTTGCTTTTGGAATAATAATATCAATAAAAATCTTATCAATTTCTTTTTTAGTTAACTCTCGATACTCGCCCCTTCTTAACTTTCCCATTGTCAATCTACCAATGGCAACCCGTTGCAAAGATTTAACTCGAAACCCTAATCTCTTAAACATTCTTTTGATAATCTGATTTTTTCCTTCTTGAATTGTTACTTCCAAATATTTACGGTCGTATTTCTTAATTCTTGCTGGAGAAGTTTTTCCGTCCCTTAATTCAATTCCAGCTTTAATTTCTCTAATTTCTTCATCTGTAATATGAGAAGTAAGCATTACGTGATAAGTTTTCTTAACTTCATTCCGAGGATGCATAACTCTATTTGCGAAATCACCATCATTTGTTAACAATAATAAGCCAGAAGTATCGTAATCTAATCTTCCAACAGGAAAAACTCTTTCCGGGATGTCAATATATTCCATTACTGTGGGTAATTGAGAATCTGTTAAAGCAGTAACACACTTCAACGGTTTATTGAACATGATATATATTCTTCTCGGTCGATCAATTGGATCATTATCCACTGTAATCTCAGCTTTGTTTGTAGCTTGATCACCAATAGAGATAACTCTGCCGTTAACTTTAACTCTTCCTTCTTTGATTAAATCTTCAGCTTTCCTTCTAGAACAAAAGCCTCGGTTCGATAAAATCTTCTGTACTCTATCCATGTTTGTTAGAATTATGTTTGATAGATATAAAGTTAACTAATTTTAATACAAATATGCATACAAAAACAATCCAGCTGCAATTACTAAAAAAATTATACCAATATTTCTAAATGAATGTGTTTCTTTTTTTATATCAGGAATAATAAAAAATTTCATGAATTTCAAATGTAATTTGGTAACTAAGAAATTAACAAATCTTTGCTGCCATCCTAATGTTGTTTTTGGAAATATAACTAAAGCTAAACCCGCAATAAAGAAGATTCCCGCTCTGATATAATTTAAATCCATATTATTGTAATAATTATAAAATATATAAATTTATCTACACAATTAAGAAAGAAAAAAAATTAAAAATAAATGGATTCAGTTTTAAGAGGAACATCAATAACAATATGTTCTAATAATCCTTTTGGGCAAGTCTCACTAAGTTCCATTAACTTTTCATTGGTTGGAACTAGTTCTTCTTTCAATTCTTCATCTAAGATATCAGTATCTTCTGAGATTCCACGATTATCAAAAGTAATCTGAACTGGTAGTTTAGCAAGTAAATCACTCATCTCTTCTGCATATCGGTTATATATACCAAGGGCTTTTGCTTTTTTGTCCCAAATCTTTTTTGCTTTAGAAACTTCTTTTGCAATCCCTTGTAATTGTTCAGAGTTTCCAACTACAAATTGTTTTAATTCTTCTGCAGCCGCAATTGTCTCTCGAACATTTTCAACTGTGGGTTCTGCAATTAAACCATAACCTTTATTCTGGTCATGGAAATGAAAAGCTTTCCCAAAAGTAGTTTTATCATCTAAATTCAAAGGTTGTCCTCTAAATAAAGATTTAAGAATGGGTAAAGATATTTCTGAATTTAAAACATAACCTTCTTTATCTGCAGGAATATAATGATGTACTAAAACATAAGCGGCAAAATTATTAACAGCAACATTTAATTTATCACTTGCAAATCCAAATTTACCCTGAGGATCAAGATCTGTGGATAATTGCACTTTAACACAGGCTTGTGCAATCCTTTCAGAATTAAAATAAGCTAAATCATGATTCTCAACAGAAGATATTATACCCTGGCTACAATCGTTATTTGCTCTTTGAATATTTTGTTCTAAATCATAAAATGGTTTTTCTGTAGTGCCAAAATATTCTGGAAGTGAAGCAACTAAAGCAGAGTTTGCTACTCTTCTCCAATTACGTAAGCTTAAGAATTCATTTTCTTTGCTAGGATGAACCCGATTTTCACCCTCCTCTTGTTCAGCTGTTAATCCACATTGAACAGTTACAGGCATACCTGCAGTAACTTCTTTGTATCCAACCCCTTCAACAGAATGTGTTTCTTGTTCTAAAGTAACATTATTAATTCTGGTTATATATCTCATTTTATTCCCCCCACTATCTCCCCTTATTAAATTTAATATTAACACTTATTTAAAAAGATTTAGGTGATTTTATTACTATCTATCTACTCTAAATTAGAAATGAAACATTTATTCCTCAGTTTCTCGTAAGTAAAATCCATTAGAATTTTTAAATTTTCAATATCCGCGATGTTATACTTAACCAGTAACTTCAAAGCTTCTTCATCTCCACGTTGATATTGCTTCCATAACCTGATTGCGTCAAAACCAGAAATGTCTTGTAAATCATCATCACGACAAATGCCCACTTCTTTCTCAATCTTTTTCAAACCGCCAGAATAACCTAGTTCTTTCATTGCGTAACGAAGATCAATGTGAAACTTGTTGAAATCAATCTCGGGAAATTTTGCTTTTAGAAACGGAACATCAAAACATTTACCGTTGAAAGATATTATTGTTGAATATTTGGCAATCTCAGCAGGGAATTGATCCATGTTTTTACCATTAACATAAATCTTAGATTCTTTTCCATCATATAAACCAATTACTGTTACATCATGATAATTACTGCTTAACCCCGTAGTCTCAATATCTAAAAAACAACAGTTGAATTGTTTGTAAACTCGCCAATGTTCATTGCTGGGAAGATTGCTTAGAAAGAAACCATGATCTTTACTATTGTGAGCAGAGATTGAATTTTCCACAAAAGAACAAACTAATTCTTTGTTTCTTAAACTTAATTTGTGACTATTATCTAAGAATTCCTGCCAGTTAAAAATATTATTCTGCCAGATAAACGCTTCTTTTTCTTTATTGATTCCTGGTATGTGAACAAAACTATTAGTTAACAAACATCTGCACCTCAACAAAAAGAGAATTCTAATTGTTTAAATAGTTTTTGCTTGTGCTGAAGTTGTATTAAACATAATTCCCTATATCCAAACTCTCTGATATTTTGGATGTAGGGGAGTTATGTGCGATAAATAGTGTATGCCGTAAATAGATATACTTTAATCAATTTTTTACTTTTTGTCCAGTGCCTCAGCGTTTCTACTTCCAACATTTTCTAGTTTCAGCGTTTCAAGATACCCACTGGTCAACCTCGGACAAGATATATAAACAAGTAATCTAATCTTTCTTAACATGAAAATAAACTATACAACGAAAAACCAACGATTAAATGTGGAGATAGATTCAGATTCTGCTAAAGAAGCGTTCAAAAAGTTATCTGAGTTTCAAGAAGTGTTTGATGAATCTAATTGCGGCCAATGTAATAATGATGATTTGCAGTTCATTGTTCGAACAATAGAAAGCAACGATTATTACGAACTAAAATGTAAGAATTGCGGTGCAAAACTTGCTTTTGGCCAACATAAATCTGGCGGAACTTTATTTCCTAAAAGAAAGTTAGCAGATGGAACTTATGATCGAGAACATCAAGGCTGGCATAAATGGAAAGCCGATAATGGAAACTAACAAACCTTTTTTAAAGTAGCACTAGAAAATATACTTTATGGAAATATTATTAGTTTATCCTCCATTTTGTACTCCAGCTAGTCCGCCATATTCGTTAGCTAATCTAAGTGCGTTCCTAGAAGCTAATTCTACTATAGAAACTAGCTTGTTAGATTTAAACTTAGAATTTCATAAGTTAAAGTTTTCTAAATATCAACAATACTTTCAAAATTTTAAAAAAAATTATTCCCAAGAAGAATATGAAAATGTTTCTAAAGAATATCATCAGCTTACTAAGAAAATTTATTCCGAAAATAATTTAAAAGTTGTTAAAAATAAAGATCCAGAATTATTAACAAAATTAACAGCCCAAATTATTAAACAAATAAAAAATAAAGAAGACCTAGTCGCTTTCAGTATCGTTTATTCTAGTCAAGCATTTTATTCTTTGGCTTTAATCAAAGAATTAAAGAAACACAATATTAAAACTGTTGTTGGCGGTCCAGCAGTAAACGATAAAATTAAACAAGCCGCTGATGAATGTTTTGATAACGAAGTTGAATTGTTAGAATACTTAACTAAAAAGAAAACTTCTCATGACAAATTAATTTGTAACCAGGCTTTAGATTTTAACATTTTTCAATTAAAAGATTATTTTCTGGCCAAGCCAGTAATTCCAATTAAGACAACCAGTACTTGTTTTTATAGAAGATGTACTTTCTGTACTCATCATCAAAATAAAAAGTATCATGAATTTCCGTTAGAACAAATTAAACAAACTATCATTACATCAAAACAGAAACAATTTTTCTTTATCGATGATATGATTTCAAAGAAAAGATTGTTGAAATTGGCGGAAATGTTAAAACCATTAAATGTTTCTTGGATGTGTCAATTGAGACCAACTAAAGATTTGGATGAAAAGACTTTGAAAACTCTTGCTGAATCAGGATTAAAAATTGTTATATGGGGTGTAGAATCTGGAAATGATCGGATTCTTAAATTGATGCAGAAAGGCACTAATACAAAAGATGTTGCTAAAGTATTAACTGATTCTAAAAAAGTTAATATCAAAAATGTGCTCTATGTTATGTTTGGTTTCCCTACAGAAACAAAAGAAGAATTTTTAGATACAATTAATTTCCTAACAGAAAATAAAAATAACATTGATTTGATTTCTACTTCTACTTTTGGATTACAGAAAGACACTCCTATTTACAACGAACCCAAACAATTTAATATCACAAAAATCACTGAAACAAAAAGAACCGTTCTTGAAGCAAAAATCTCTTATCAAACTTCTTCAGGTTTAACACAGAAAGAAATTAAGCAACTTAAGAAAAGTCACAAACATATTTTAGAAAAAATAAACAAGTTCCCAAAAGAAATGAATTTCTTCAGAGAACATCTGTTGAATTTATGTTAATCTTTCTCTTTGCTATAAAATACCAACACTTTTTCTTTAGTTTTCAAATCATAACTATTAGATTCTTGAACAATTCTATCCTCTAATCCTTCTCTAATCAGTTTTCTCTCAATCATAAATTCTGGATCATTTAAATGTAATACGCAACTAACCCTATAATCTCTTCTAATTAAATCATTATCAACTTTAAATTCATAATCATTGTAATTAACTACACTCAAATCATCACTTGTTTTTATATTTGAAAATTGGGGGACATATAATTCTTTTTTGTTGGTTCTGTCCATACCTCCCATCCTCGTCATTATTATCGTCATTTCATTTAGTTCATCCAATAATGAATCTCTTTTAGCCTGTCTTCCTTTAGTTTCTAGTTCAAATTGTTCCATCTTTAATCTGTAACGTTTTTCACTTAGAGAAACTATTTCGCTTATATTATCTTCTTCCATTCTTCTTTAACTAACTTCTTCTGCCAATCTTTCAAACCATCTAAACTTTCAGAAACAACAATTTGAATCATCTGTTCTTTGTTCATAATTAAATACTTCATAATCTCTAATTCTTCTCCCAGTTTTACTTGAAATTCTTCCAATTGATTAAGTTGTTCCTTTTTCTCTAAAGATAACTTTTTAATTTCTCTTTTTACAACTTCAATTTTTTCTTTACTTCCTTTTTTAACTTCTACTGAGAACAATTCTGCATTCCTTCTGATGATTGGGTGTACTCCTCTAATTCTGCCCCAGTCTTTTGGTGGATCAGCAGTATATCCTATTAACATTTTATTGTTAATCACAAAATGGATTGGCCGATCTACTTTTTTAGCCAGTTCATCACGCAGATTATACAATCGTTTAAAGATTGCTTTCTCTTTTGGTTCTAAATGAGAATAACCTTTTACTGTATTGAATTTTCCTTCTTCATAAATCCATTCTTTCTTTTCTAATAATAATAAATCTTCTTCTAACCAACTTAAACGGCCTTTCTCTTGCAATTCTTTCACTAAAACATCACGTAACCTGATCAAATAAATAGTGTCGCCAGAAGCGTAATCTAACATCTCTACGGTTAATGGTCTTCTAGTCCAATCTGCTTTCTGAAACTTTTTAATTTTTTCAACATTAAAATATTCTTTGATTAAGTGCCCTAACCCAATATCTTTTTTCCCTAATAATAAAGCGGCAACTTGGGTGTCAAAAATATTTTTTGGTTTGCAATTTAATTGGTTGTTTAACATCCTCATGTCAAAATCAGAACCGTGAAATATTTTTTGAATGTTTTTATCTTCAAAAATTTTAACTAACGATTTAAACTCAGTTAATTTCAGAATATCAATTACATAATTATTTCTACCCGAAATCTGAATCAAAGAAATATAAGCGCCGTAATGATGAAGATTATTCTCACATTCTAAATCTATTCCTAACTCGCTTTCTTTTTCTAACTCGTTACAGATTTCTTTTAATTGTTCGTTTGTGTCAATATAAGTGTACATATCACCATCAATAAGCTTGTGCTTTAATTGTTTTTTGGTTGTGTTACAAAATTAATAGTGAGCAGGGCACGGCGCCTTAGATTTTTCTTAACAGAAAAATGTAACAGAAAACAAAGATTTTCTGGGACATTCCAAAAACCTTTCACGTTTTTGATATGCACCTCCATTGGCGCTGCTCACTATTTTTTATTTGATGCTAAGGTTAAACTTATAAACCATTTAATTTTTCATTCTATCAATGAAATTCAAAGCCAAGAAAGTATATGGTAGATCTAAACAAATTAACTGTCCGTTCTGTGATAAGTTAGCTACACAAAAAAATGAAGCTGGTGTAGATGTTTGTCGGTTTCATACTAAATCTGTTTTGCAAGAAGTCAAATGTACCTGCGGTTCTTGGCTGGAACCACGAGTGGGAAAATTCGGCACTTATTTCAACTGTATTAATTGCGGGAACCTCAACATGGCTAAAGTAAACGAAATTAAAGCAATGACAATGAAAGATCAACCGCAAGAAGTTATTGTAGAAAAACCTAAACCCAGTTTCTCAAGACCTAGTTTCCACAAAAAACAAAGAAAAGAAATTACCATTACTAGTCACGATATGGAATACTTTGATTGATTATTTCCCCATCTTTTTCTTAACAAGCACATAAATCCAATGTATTCCTAGCAGAATTAAACCGGTAAAGACAATCACTCCCCAATCAAATAATCCTAAAGGTACAGTGCCAAATACATTAGAGAGAGGCGTATAAATCACTACTAACTGTAATAAGAATGAACCAAAGATTGCCGCTACTAACCACTTATTGCTAAATATTCCCAGTTTGTAATCACTTCTAATCATTCTAATTCTGACAATCTCAAAAATAACTAAAGCGGTAAAAGCTATTGTTTGTGCTTTAGCTGCTCCTGAACCATGGTATAAAAAGAATAAAACTAATGTGCCTACCCCAATCAATGTACCAAAAATAACAATGTCTACCCATGAACTTTTAGAAAGAATACTTTCGTTGGCCGGTCGAGGTTTACGTTGCATAATCCCTTTAGCATGTGGGTCTAAACTTAAAGCTACAGCAGGTAATCCGTCCGTAACTAAATTCACCCATAAAATTTGAATAGCAGTTAAAGGTAAAACTAAAGCAGCGCCTGGAAATATAAATGGACTTAAAACAAACGCAAAGAAAATTGCCGTAATTTCTCCCAAATTACTTGATAATAAATAATTTACAAATTTTCTAATATTATCAAAAATGCCACGACCTTCTTCAACTGCACTAACAATACTAGTGAAATTGTCATCTGTAAGAATCATGTCAGAAGCTTCCTTTGCCACGTCCGTTCCAGCAATACCCATGCTGATTCCTATGTCCGCTTTCTTTAAAGCAGGAGCATCGTTAACTCCATCACCGGTCATCGCTACAACGTAACCTTTCTCTTTCAAAGCTTTAACAATATTTAATTTGTGTTCCGGATTAACTCGGGCAAAGATTCCAATTTCGTCTATTTCTTTAATCAGGTTAATCTTTTCTAATTCTTCTCCTTTAACCGCTCTACCAGTAATACCTAAATCTTTAGCAATCGCTTTTGCAGTAGCTATCTGGTCACCAGTAATCATAATTACTCTAATTCCTGCTTCTTGACATTCTTTAATAGAACCTTTAACTTCTTCCCTAGGCGGATCAATCATTGCTTGTAATCCTACAAAAATCATATCCTTTTCAGCATCTTCTTTTTTTCTGAAATTTTCATTGTAAGCAAACCCTAACACTCGTAAAGCTTCTCCAGCAAAATCTTCGTTTTGTTTAAGAATTTCTTTAATTTTAGAACGGTTTAATCTTTGAACTTTACCTTTAATTAAAATTCGGTCACACTTTTCTATCAACATATCAGGTGCACCTTTTGTATAAGAAACTTTACCATGAATGGTGGTCATCATTTTCCTTTCAGAGCTGAAAGGAATTTCATCAGTTCTAGATTCTTTTTTGTTTAATTCTTTTCTTGTCAGGCCAGCTTTTTCTGCTGAAACAATTAACGCTGCTTCTGTAGGGTCACCAAGAACTTCTCTCTTATCTTTTGGACCTGAAAATTGAGCATCATTACATAAAGTTCCAACTTTCAATAATTTGTGTAACAATTCTGGATTGGCTAACTTTTTGTTAATTGCAAATATTCCTCTTGGTTCATAACCGGAACCAGTAACTTCATATTCAACATCATTAGCATAAATTTTAGTAACGGTCATTTCATTATGGGTTAACGTTCCCGTTTTATCTGTACAAATAACATTAACACTACCTAAAGTTTCTACGCTAGGTAATTTTCTTACTAAAGCGTTCTTTTTAATCATCTGTTGAACACCTAAAGCCAAAGAGATGGTAATTACTGCTGGTAACCCTTCTGGGATTGCGGCTACAGCAAGAGCAATCGCTGTTAAGAACATCGTTTCAATTGCATGACCAGAAAATATTCCGGCAAAGAAAATCATTACTGCTACAACAATAACGGCAATGGTAAGATATTTTCCTAATTGTCTTAGTTTCTTTTGTAACGGAGTTTGTTTCTCATGAGCTTCTTTGATTAACGTAGCAATTTTTCCAACTTGAGTTTGCATTCCTGTTCCGGTTACAACTGCTCTGCCTCTTCCTTGAGAAATTATTGTGGCAGCATAAACCATATTTTTTCTATCTGCTAATGCTGTTTTTTCAGCAAGTTTATTTGCTACTTTTGTTATTGGCTGAGATTCTCCAGTTAATGGGGCTTCTTGAGTTTGTAAAGTGTGAATCTCTATTAATCTTGAATCTGCTGGAACTTTATCACCAGTTTCTAATACAATAATATCTCCCGGAACTAAATATTTACTTTCAATCTTAATTTCTTTCCCGTTACGAAGAACTTTAGCTTTTGGAGAAGCCATTTTCTTTAAGGCTTCAATTGCTTTTTCTGCTCTGTACTCTTGCATAAATCCTAGAACAGCATTAAGAACAACAATTACTGCAATTACAATTGCATCTGTAATTTCATTTAAGAAGATTGAAACTACTAAAGCGAATAATAAGATCCAGATTAATGGGCTAGCAAACTGTTCTAAGAAAATCTTGACTGGACTTACTTTATGTTCAGTTTTCAGTTCATTTAAACCGTAAGTTTGTTGCCGATGTTCAGCTTCAGAATTGCTTAAGCCTTTCTTTGTAGATTTAAGTACTTTTAATGCGTTCTCTTCATCCAATGCATGATAGTTTACAGAATTTTCCATTGTTCACCCTTTTATATAGTTTAATAGAATATTAAATATTATAAAAATGTTTGGTATTAAAATCCTTCTAAGAAAAAACTTCTAAAACAGAATCTTGTCTTCTTTCTTCAACATTTTTTTCGTGTTCTATCCTAGTATCCCTATCTCCTTTCAATTTTTCATAGCCGGTTACGAACGCTTCTCCCGCCCAACAAACATGATCAATTGCTCTAATCATTTTATTAACAGGCATTTCTGGAGTTAATTCCATAGAGAAAACATTATTTTGATATTCTTTTGGTTTAACTGGTGCGGGTAAATGTAGATTCACTCCATTATGACTTCCCCTAATTACCGTCCCATCTTTATGAGAAATTCCAACTTGATACTTTTCCTTCAATTGATCCATAATTTTTGTTAAATCTCCCGATTTAATATCAGTAGTTGTTTTTAACACACTATAATTCATCGTTGCCCCTGGGGGTTGATAAGTTACAGTTGCAGAAGTATGCATCGCAGTTAAACATTCAGTATCTTCATAATTGCAAATTAATATCCCTAAATCTCCTTTTTTCCCATCAAGGGGCCTACTAATAATTTTTGGACTTGGTCTAGTTAGTTGATGCATATCTATAGTTGGAAAACCATTACTATTTTTTTCTTCCTTTTTGCCTTCTTTCTTTGCAGGGGCTTCTTTTTCCCATTTTGCTAGTGCCGCACTATGTTCAGCTTCATATTGACTTTCAAGTTCTCTGACGCCTTTTTCTTCTTCTGCCTCTTCTTTTTCAAATTCTAAATAATCTTCTAAAGAAACCCTTTGATAATTTATTCCAATTGGTAATTTTTTAACAGTAACTGGATTTGCTTTAATCAGCAAACCATTTTCAAATTTATAAGTGATAGAAGCATGAATTGTTGGAATATTAAACTGTCCCTCTATTTCGGTATAGGCAGTAACGTTTCTCTCATATTCTCCAAAATCTAATTTAGAAATAACTTCTCTTAATTTTTCATCTGCAAATTCTTTTGTTGTCATTTTAACTTAAATGTTTATTTTGGCAATATAAATATTTGTGTGCTGGAGAATAAATATTGGTTAAACTTTCTCCATCCGCCACAATCCAACATCTACCATCTTCACTGGCTTCTTGTGATGCATGAACGTAGCTTTAATCGGAAAATCGTATCTCCAGAAGTTAGTAATCTCAAATTTAAAGTCTTTCGCAATCGCTTCCACAAACGCTTTCGTAGAATATTTGTGCATCGAATAAACAACTTTAGATACAGAAAAAGCTTTCTCTAAAAACTTCTTATCAGCATGTTCTGTTTTAGTTCCAAATGGCGGGTTTTGAACAGTAATATCTACTTCTTCATCAAACAAGCTAATATCATTAATAATAAACTCCGCTTCACCAATCTCATACTCTTCTTTGATTTGATTGTAATTGTCCATACATAACTTCATTGCTGATTCATCCATATCAACAAAGTAAATTTTCTTTGCTCCCATTAATAATAAAGCAATTCCTATGATTCCTGGTCCAGAAGCCGCATCTAAGAAAGTTTTGCCAGCAACCTCTCCGCGTAAAGCCATCTGCCAGATCCAATCTGCGGCAATGGTATCTGGAGTTGCATACTGTTCCAATTCTAACGATGGTTCTGAAAAATTCTTTAGTTTACTTAGCTGTACTTCTAAATCTTTCTTTGACCTAACCATCAGTAAGAAGAAATAGTAATTGTTTTTAAGAGTTTTGTAAATTGAACCTTTCAGAAAATTAATCCCTTTAATAACCTTTTCTAACTACATAAAAATAACTACACGTTGCAAAATCGAAACATATTTAAACCAGTAAGATTTGTTAAAATAACGGGTGGTAGTAAGAGAACGGTCTTTTTGTCTGTTCTTTCTAAGAGGGGTTTATACTTATAAAAATGTCAAACCTATACAAAAATATTCGAGGAGAATTTCATAACGTTAGAAACGCTTTAGAAGAACATCTTACTGCGATTAACGAAAACACTTCTGAAATTCAAACCATGTTTGACTATCTTCAAGAGCTTGATTTAAAGATTGATAAGTTATCTTCACGATTAGATAATTTACAGTTATCTCAGGGATGCAATTTAGATAAACCTGAAGTTGAATCTTTGAATCATACTGAAAGAAAAGTTTTCTTAACTCTTTATACTGAAGCGCAACCACTTTCTTTCCAAGAAATTGGAGACCGTTCACAATTACCTAATTCTTTAATACCTGAATGTATTTCTAGTATTTCTGCTAAAGGCATTCCGCTTTGCAGGACTTTCTGTAACGGCCAGCTATTCATAAACATCGATAAAAATTTCAAAGATATGCAAGCCAAAGAAGGTTTGATTAATTTGAGCCTAGAAAGCTTTATGTGATTATTCTAATAGTTATTCTTCAAAACCACTTTTCCATTATACACATCTTTAAATACAAACTACTCTAAAATAGTAACTATGGGTCTGGTTAAAGTATTTTTAATTATATTTTCAATATTATTAGTTATTTTCTCAATTGGAGTAATCTCATTAACAGATAAACAAATTCCTGCTAATTTATTAGGTGGAGAGGAATTATTCTCCCCAAGTGATTGGGTTAAAGAAAATCAAATTAAAGTTTATAAAAATAAAATAACTTTGGATATTGAAGATGCTTCTTGGGCAACTTTTACCAATACCAATTCTATGGATCCGTTTATTGATGAAAATTCTCATGCTATTGAAATCCTGCCAGATGATGCAACCCAAATTAATGTGGGAGATGTTATTTCTTATCAAAGCAGTTACGGAACAATTATTCACAGAGTAACTGAAAGAGGAGAAGATAAAGAAGGAATATATTTCTTGGTGAAAGGCGATAATAACAAATTCCAAGATCCGTTCAAAGTTAGATTCGATGATGTTAAAGGTGTTGTAGTTGCCGTTGTTTATTGATAACTTTGATTTGCTAGTTCTCCTAAACTTAAAATATCTACTTTCAGATTTCCAAATTCTACTGGAGTACAAGTTCTGTAAATTCTACAATCAGAATCAGAATTAAAGAATTCATGATAGAAAAGTTGAGGATTATGTTGTACTTGTAAAACTAAATTTAATCCCCTAGGTTTCTCTTCTTCAAATATTCTTTGTGGATTATTTACAAATGTTTCTGTAGCGGGAATAGTTCCCTCTTTAATCCATTTCCTTAGTTCCTGTTGATTAACTCTTTTGTATAATTCCATTTTCTGTTTAAGGGCACGCCCGATAGTCGAATCAACTAAACCTCGTTGGCTTAATCCCAAAAGCTTCTCAGACTTGCAACCCTCTGAACATGAAACTCAAAGGTTATGGCTGCTTTCTTCCGAATCTGACCAGATTCCCAGTAAGCCCATCCCAAAGGACAAGCCGTCAGCAAAGACAATCAGGACCAACAAAACAAAACTGACCCTTCCGCGGGCTTCGACTCTGTCTAAAGCGTGTTGACAGTAACAAGAGAACGCTAACCTCCCAGCCTAGCTTTCCCCACAGTTAATTTAAGTAGAAATTGTCTTGATTTTATTTAAATGTTTGGGATTAATCCCAGAATATTTTCAACTTTTCACTTCTAGAAGGTAATCTTAATTTCTCCAAAGCTTTGGCTTCTAATTGACGAATTCTTTCCCTAGTAACATTAAAATCATCTTTGATTTCTTCTAAAGTATATGTTCTGTCTTCACCAATTCCAAATCTTTTCCTGATTATCTTTTCTTCTCTTGGTGTTAATGTTGTTAATGCCCTTCTCACAAATTCTGACAACTGTTTTTCAACATATGGTTTTTCTAGTCCAGGAGTTTTTCTGACTAATTCAACCATCACTTTTGTTTTATCTGCAGAGATCTCTTCTCCAGAAAAGTCATTTCTGATATTTCGATTTTTATATACACTGTCAAGATGACATTCCGGTTGACTAATTCTTTTGTTTTTCTTAATAGCATTTACTAAATCTTTAAATGTCGTTTTCTCTTTAGCTTTGTCTGTTAATGTATCATGATACATATATTCGGCTAATTCCTCAATCTTTGGTTTCCTTTCTAGAGTATGCGTCAATTCAATCTCTGCACCATAACATAGAGCATTAAACTCATGAACATGTACAGGAATATTGACATTTTTTCCATAACTGGCAATACCTCTGT
>JABJOX010000037.1 GCA_018664115.1 Candidatus Woesearchaeota archaeon | reverse complement strand
GATGGAAGACAGTTCCGAATTTGGGATAGAGTTCCAGGTTATATGACTTATGACCATGTTGATAACGGACCTGGTTTGTTAGAAGTTGTAGGGGATCCAAGAGAAGTAATCAAATATGTTCACGCACTAGTTTCTGAAAGATTTTTAGAAGCAAAATTTGAGAATGGTGTTAAGATGTATTGTATGGGGAAATAAAATGACAGAATTAGAAAAATTAAGTAAAGAAGAAATATTGGCGAAGTTTGAGTATTCAGGTTTAGAAGATACTTTGGTAGAAAGTAAGTCAAAGAAGATTTTGTTAGTAACTCTTGCAAGTGGGGTTGAGAGCGAAGAGTTATATCAATCTTTAACTGGTATTTGTGAAAAAGAAGGGATTGAAGTTGAAACGGCAACTTCATCCGCTTTTTTAGAATATTCTGAGATTATGGATGATAGACCAGAATATCTGCAACATTTGCAATCTTTTTTAAAATATGGACTTATTAAAATTGGCGAGGGTAGAAAAGGGTTATTAGAGGGAAAGCTGGAAGAAGTTTGTTCTTTAATGATTGAAAGTATGGAAGAAAAGATTGAAGGATCAGAGCTTGTTGTGTTATATTCTGGTTGTCCTTGTTGTGGTGGGATAGATCAAGCAAAAGCTTATGCAAAGCTCTTAGAAACTTTTGGCGAAGAGATGGTATATCTATTGCCTTCACCAACAGTATCTCAATTAGAAGACCATGTTGACTCATTATCTGAAATTTATGATCCAGAAGAAAGATTTCCTTTTTCAATGGCAAGAGTTCCGGAAGAAGTTTCAGAAGAGTCTAAAGAGCAGTATAAAGAATGTTTTAAAGATGATTTTTTAGAAGCTGTGCCTGAAAAAGTAAGAATCTTGCTTGGAGAAAAGCAGAAACTTTAATTTTTTTATTTTTTTTCTGCAAAAGATCCTTTCCAGATCATTTTAAAGAAATGTTCATAAGAATCAGCTGCAACTTTATTATGGATTAATACTCCCATCGGTTTCTTAGTCCAGATAATGATGCCAATCTTATCATTTCTGATGATTGTTTCTGTCAATGGTTCAAAACCTTGATTTGTATATCTAATAGTAGATTTCGGATATTTTGTTTCGGCTTTCCAGTATTGTAAAGATTCGTTGAAAATTAGTTTCGCTTTAATATTCTTACTTGCTCTTTTTTTATGGTAGCTTACCCACCAAGCTTCTCCGAGCATCAAAGATTCTTTTGTAGAACCAAAAGTGTGATGTTCTTTACCACCGGCATCAAGAAGTTCTAAAAGTAATTCTTTAATTCCTCTAAGGCCTCGGAAAGTAATAATTTCTGGCTTTTGTTTAGCCGTTTGTTGTTTTAGCAGTAATTCTGGTAAAATTTCTTGGAAACGTTCTTTTTTGTCGTTGATAAACTCAATAATATGGTTTGGATTAGCAGCCTGATAATGGTTCACTTTACCCTCTTTAACAAACGTTACTAGACCTTTATCAACCAGTTTTTTGAGAGTCATATGGACTACAGAATTTTGCAAGCCAGATTTTTCTAAGATTGGTCCTGCTGTTGATGTTCCTAATTCTAAGAGAGCTAGATATATCTTTATTTCTGCGTTTGTTAGTCCAATATCTTCTAAGATTCTTGTGTCCATCTTTACTTTCTAATTGCTTGTTTTATTTAAATTTTGTGGTTGTCCTCCATTTTTGGAGAATAAAGTTTTATATAGTTCTTGAGTCACTACTATTGCATAACAAACACTTACAAAGTAGGTGTTAAAAGAGGGAATAAAAATGACAAGAGAATATAAAATAAATGTTAGTGAAGAAGGCTTACTTAAAGTTAGAGGTATGTATGGTGGAACAATTGATGATCCATTAACGCGTAGAAAATATATTGTTTTTTTGGATGGAGAACATTTTGATGAAATTGGATTAATTTTAGCGAAAGAAGAGAATGCTGCACATGTTACTATCGCCGAAGATTCTAAACTTCGTGATAGATTTAGAACTAGTACTCCTTTTCCTCATTCTGATCATGGGGATTCTATTGAAACTATTGAAGCTGCATATTTAGATTCTGAGGATTTCAGAACTAGTGTTAAAGAAAAGCATGGTATTGAATCCGTAAGAGATTATGTCTTACATGTAATGGAAGGTTATATTCAGAAAAAAGAAGAACTAGGTAAAACTCTTACTTTGAGAGATACTGTAACTTATTTGACTTACAAACATGAAGACATAATTGAAGAACATCCTGAACTGAAAGAAGGATTGAAAGGATTACTCGAAAAAATCCATAAAGATGAAGATTTTATTGCTCATCCTCCTTCATATTATGAGCATCGTAGTTTGCCTCAAGAAATTGGACTTTATGGTGTGTTTGGTGGGGGTTGGATTACAGGTTCTGTAGAAGAAGGACATTTAATGTTATATGATACTTCAGGAAGTTTTGGACATGTGCCACTTGCTATTAGACAAAAAGCTGCAGATGCATTAGCTAAGAAATTCAATGAGTTGGATGTAGCTGATGATTTAGAAGCAAAAATTGAATCTCGTAGGGATGCTCCTGAAAAATTATTGTGGATTGATGCTTGGATGGATTTTGTTGAATTAATTAAAGAAAAGGAGGTGAAATAAAAATGACTGAAAAAAAATTAGAAGAAAAGATTGCTGAAGCAGAAGAACTTTTGCCAGGAGTTGGGGATAAATTGAAATCGGAATTTATTAAGACTATTGGTGGTGGTTACCAATTTGATGTTACAGGTGTGGAATATTTAGAAACTGGAGGACATAAAGTGGTAGCAGCAAAATGGCAGCAAGAGTGTTTTGCTTATGGGAGATCTGAAATTGCGGAGTTCGTTGCAGCATATTTTCTTAGTGATGAAGGGGAATTAAAAGTAGTGGTTCCTGAGAAAATAAAAGTTAAAGATCCACGTTATTTTCATAGAGATAGGAAAGATCTTATTGACAAATTTCCTGATGTTAGTTTGGAGTCTTTAGCAGAAGATCAAGTAGAAGTTGCTTGGCTTGGTAAAGATGGGAAGAAAGGGCCATCTTATGTTGTTGATTTGAAATGATTTTTTTCTTTTTTTCTTTTTCTTAGTAATATTTATATCTATACTCTAAAATAATGATTAAAGTATGGACTTTAATCAAGAAATTATCTCGGAACTGAAGCAAAAAGAGTATTCTGCTAGGCAGTTGGCTAAGCTGAAAAGAGATCTTTCGCAGAAGTACAAATTGAAACATATTCCAACAAATATTCAAATTTTATTGAATTCTAATGTTGAGGATTTAAATTTTTTGAAAAAGAAGTTGTTAACAAAACCAACAAGAACTATTTCTGGAGTTGCGCCTGTAGCAATCATGACTAAGCCATTTCCCTGTCCACATGCTCAAACAGTTGGACCTTGTATCATGTGTCCTGGTGGTCCTAAGAGCGAGTTTGGTGATGTTCCGCAAAGTTATACTGGGAAAGAACCAGCTACAATGAGGGGTATTAGAAACAAGTACAGTGCTTATTTACAAGTGTTCAACAGATTACAACAATATATTTTATTAGGACATAATTGTGAGAAAGTAGAATTGATTTTAATGGGTGGAACTTTTCCTAGTTTTCCAGAAGATTATCAAGAAGAATTTGTTAAAGAAGCTTTTCAAGCAATGAACGATTTTTCAGAAAAGTTTTTTGTTAATGGAGATTTTGATTTCTTGCGTTTTAAAGAATTCTTTGAATTACCTACAGAAGATTTTGGTAACAAAGAAAGAGCAGCTAGATTACATCAAAAAATATTGTCTTTGAAAAATGAAACTAATTTAGAAAATGAACAAAAGAAGAATGAAATTGCTGTAATTAGATGTACTGCTCTTTGTATTGAAACTCGTCCAGATTACGGAATGTTAAAAGAAGGCAATCAAATGTTAAGATTAGGTTGTACTCGAGTTGAATTAGGGATACAATCTGTTTATGATGATGTTTTAGAAAAAATGAAAAGAGGCCATACTACGCAACAAACAAAAGATTCTATTCGAATTCTTAAAGATCTTGGTTTTAAAGTTGCGGGTCATTATATGCCGGGTTTACCAGGAACAGACCGAGAGAAAGATTTAGCTGGAATGAAATCACTTTTTGAAAATTCTGATTATTGTCCGGACATGATCAAACTTTATCCGTGTATGGTTACTAAAGGGACTAAGTTATATGATGAATTTGTTGCTGGAAATTTTAAACCGTTAGATGCTAAAGAAGCTGCTTCTTTAATTGCAGAATTTAAGAAATCTATTCCAGAATATTGTCGGGTAATGAGAGTACAGAGAGATATTCCTACTTATCAAATTGCTGCTGGTGTCGAGATGACAAATCTTAGACAATATATTCATCAAAAGTATGATGTTAATTGCAGATGTATTAGATGTCGGGAACCGAAAGGGCAAGAGATTGATTGGGGTTTTGTAGAGATCAAAGTAAATAGATATTCTGCTTCGAAAGGGAAAGAGTTTTTTATATCAGTTGAGGATACAAAGAATGATTTATTAGTTGGTTTTCTACGAATGAGATTTCCTGCTGATAGTTTACGAGAGGAAATTACTTCTGAAAGTGCAATTGTGCGAGAATTACATGTTTATGGAATAGCAACTTCTCTTGGTTCAGAGGGGACTGTGCAGCATAAAGGTTGGGGTAAGAAGTTACTATTAGAAGCTGAGAAAATCGCTAAAGAGAATGGGAAAAATAAGATTGTGATTATTTCTGGGATTGGTGTTCGTGAGTATTATAAAAAGTTGGGGTATCAATTGGAAGGCGTTTACATGGTTAAACAAATATAACCAATACATTTAAAAGCAGAAACGACAAATTAATCTTAAAATGGGAATCTTATTCAAAACATATCAAAAGAAACATCAGTTACATGTTTGTAACGAGACTTGGACTCTACCAGATAAAGAACATTTGGAAGAAGTTTTAGCATTATTTAGAAAAGAAGATTTGTCTAAAGCTAAAGTTATTCCTTCTGGAGAAAAGATTGATGTGGAAATAAATGCAATGATTGTTAATTGTTACGATATGGAAGATTTGAAGAGAAAGTTTGGTATTCTAGCAGAAATGAAAGAGAAGTATCAGAAGATTTTAGCTGTTCCAAAAAAAATTGACCGGAAGTCAATGAAGAAACCTATTAGAAGAAGATAACTCTTACAATTTCTGATAATATTTAACAAACAATTCTTGATTAATTTGTAATCCGGCTTCTAAAAAATATTTTGCTAAAGTATGCGCATCTTTATTCAAGTTATTAGTTTTTTGAAAGTTAAGAATTCTTTGCAAAGTGAACGTAGACAAGTAACCATCATTTAATTTTATAATTGCTTCTTTTTTTGTTTTAGATTTTAGTAAAGAGATATTTTTGTGATCAAAGATTAATTTCTTGTAAGCAAAAGTGTCTTTTTTTCCTTTGAATCCTCTGGCTTTTAGTTCGGGGATGATCAAGTTTAGTAAAATCTCTTTATTTGTATTTCCAGGATTAATTTCGCTAACTTCTTTTGATTTTTCAAAATCATGAACTCTTCCTAAATATTGTTTTACTTTTTGTCTTGGGCCTTTATCTGTAGGAATAATTTCAACTAAGTAGGCATATTTGTTACCGCTAATTGTTTTTGTTCTGATATAAGCCATATTCAAATAAAGATAAAAGAAAGTATATAAGTTTTACTAACAACCGACGGGCTTACTTATTTTATCGATTTTTAATTTAAATGTGAACCCATCATATAATGGGTGCGTTATTGCTTCGCTTGTTTCTCCTTGATTTAAAGTAATAATTTCTTCAGAAATAATTTCTTTACCATCCTTTCTAATAATTTTTATAGGGACGATTGCATTTTCACCTTCACAATAAGCAGGGCTGTCTAATACTTTCCATTCAATGGCACCAGCAGCACCGTAACTACCTTGTTTTGGTTTAAGGTCATAAACTTCTACAACCGGCTTATGAACACAAAATGTTCCTTGATAGGTTTCTGAACACTGATCACTTGTTTCAGAAATGTAATCATTACAATGATTATCTGTTTTACATTCTTTTTGAACTTTTTCTTCAGTTCCTTCTGAATAAATTGCTTTTACTTTAACCCCATAATATGTGCATTTACTTTCACAAAGTTGTTGGCCATAAATATTACTTAATTGTTGACATTGACTATTAATACAAAGGTCTCCTTGTGGGCATTGAAGATTATCGTCACATGCTGCTCCAGATTCAACTTTACCAACTACTTTTTCTTGTTGTTCAATATAATCACAAATTTTATTTGCGTCTGTATCAAGACAACAACCATCTTTTGAAGGGTTTAATGTATGTGGTGGAGTACATTTCACATCATATGTTACTTTCCCGGATGTTCCACCAACTTCGCCATCAACAAGTTTTTGGATATTTACTGCTTGACCAGTTGTTCCGCTTAATAAGAAAACAACTCCGCCCAATAATAAGATCCCAATCACAGCGATGGCAATCATTTTATTTTTATCATAAACTGGGGCTTGATTATTTGTTGAACTCTTTGGAGTTTTTTTTTTTGTTGAGGTTTTTTTTGTTGAAGCGACGTTATTCTTTTTAGCATATTCTTTATAATTTTTTTTAATTGTTTCTTTATAGGCCCATTTAATTTCTTCTTCAATCCAACCAGCAGCTTTTAAGATTCCTTTTATTTCTGGAAATTTCTTTCCTTCTTTGATATGTTTAGAAATGAATTTATGAGTTTTTGGATCAAGTTGTTTTTCTTTTCTTTTGAGATAGTACATTATTCCCCAAATTGTTGCTCCAATTATTAATAAGAAAAATAATATGATGAAAAATTTATTTCGAGAACTCTTTTTATCTACTGTTCCCAATTCGGTTGATGTTTTATTTAAATCGCTTTCTAAACTTGCAAGACCAACAGCAACACTATTAACTTCACTTTTAACAGAATCAATTTCGTTTAATTTTGAATTAATAGATTGTAAATTTGAATTAATGTTGTTTAGTTGTTGTTGTAGATTGTTGTCGCCTAATTCTAAACTGTTAACACGAACTTCTAAATTGCTTACGGCAGTTAATAATTCTAAACTTAAACTTGAAGAAGTTGTTTCTGGTTCTGTAGTAGTTTCGGTTGATGTATCGTCTGTTGTAGCGTCATCTGTTATACTTTCAATATCATAAACGCATTCTCCAATTGTTGTTTCACAATAAAAACCTAACTCTTCATCATCTTCTAGTATACACTCGTTATCTATTTCACAAGGTATTCCTGTTTCAAATGATTCCGCGATAATAAATGTACTTAAAACTAGCAAAAACACTACTGAAATTAAAATTGATTTTTTTATCATCCTCTTTTATATATAAAGAGATTATTTTGTTATTTATATATATTTCGTTTAGTCCTTACTAAGATAAAGTTTATATAGCCCGTTAAATTACTTATTTTAAAATGTTAGATATAAACTTCGTCCGTGAGAATTCAGAACTTGTAAAAAAATCTGAAAAGAAGCGTGGTCATGATATTAAGAATGTTGATTTAGTTTTAGATTCTGATCAAAAATGGAAGAGACAATTAAAAGTAATGGAAAAACTTAGACATCAACGTAATGTTGTTTCTCAAGAAATTAATCAAGCTAAGAAAAATAAAAAAGAAGCGGAAGCTAAGAAAAAGATTAAAGAAATGAAATCTGTTATTGATGATCTTAAAAAATCTGAAGATAAAGTTAGTAAATTATTGAAAAAAAGAAATGGTACTTTGAAATTAATAGGGAATGTTTTACATGAATCTGTTCCTAAAGGAAAAGATGATTCTGAAAATGTAGAATTGAAGAAAGTTGGTAAAGTTCCAAAATTCGATTTTCCAATTAAAGATCATATTGAGTTAGCTGAAGATTTAGATTTAATTGATTTGGATACAGCAGCAAAAACTTCTGGTTCAAGATTTTATTATTTGAAAAATGAAGCGGTTTTACTTAGTCACGCTTTACAAAGGTTTGCGATGGATAGAATTAGAGAGAAAGGTTACACTTTAGTTCAAACTCCTTACATGCTTAACAGAGCTGCTTTAGAAGGTGGAGTAAATCTTTCTGAATTTGAAGATACTATTTACAAAATTGAGGGAGAAGACCTTTATTTAATTGCTACTTCTGAACATCCGTTAATTGCTTTAGAGAAAGATGAATTATTAGAAGAAGTTAAATTACCAATGATGTTTTGTGGTGTAAGTGCTTGTTTTAGAAAAGAAGCTGGATCACATGGTCGAGATGACAAAGGTATTTTTAGGGTTCACCAGTTTAACAAGATTGAACAGGTAGTATATTGTCTTCCTGAAGAATCGCCGATGTATTTTGATGTCTTACAAGGAAATTCAGAAGATTTGTTTAAAGAGTTAGGACTTCCGTTTAGGGTTGTTAACATTTGTACCGGTGATATTGGTAACAAACAATCTTTACAATACGATATTGAAGCTTGGTTTCCTGGACAGAAAGAGAAGAAAGGTGCGTATCGAGAAGTTACTTCGTGCAGTAACTGTTTAGATTATCAGGCGGTAACTTTGAATACGCGGGTTAAGCGGAAAGATGGAACTAAACAATATGTACATTTATTGAATAATACTGCTTTGACTGATGCTCGGACGATTGCTTGTATTCTAGAGAATTATCAGACTTCTAAAGGAACTGTAAAGATTCCTAAAGCTTTGCTTCCTTACATGGGCGGGATTAAAGAAATTAAAAGGAAATAAAAAAATCTTTTGTTTTACTAAAGAAGTTGGTGTACTCCTGGTTTACGTTCATTCCACAATTCTCTTAGCCAACTATTCCAGCCACCAAAAACCAATGATTCTGACTTCCAGTCCTCATATGTTTCTACAACTTGTCCATCGGCACTTTTTGTTTTTTTACCACATTTAATGACAGTGGCTCCAGGACCAAAATAACAGGTTTCTTCATCAACCGTGTTTTTATCGTAGTCAGTTACTTTCTTAGTAATTGTTCTTTCTTTAGTACTATATTCAAATTCTTCCATAATGTTACCTTTAGTTTGTTTGACTAGTTTTCCACGTTGGTAAATTTTTATTTTTGGTAATTGAGGTTTTTCTTGATTTATTTTTTCAAATATTTTGTTAATGTCACTAGGTCCTGTGGCACTACTCAACTCAGTACATGATTCTTCTGTATCTAGCCATTTTCCGTTTTCAAAAATATACTTTTCTCCCTTATTATTACAAATCTCATCTATTCTGCTATTCTTTCCTTTTTGGTAATCATCTATAGCTAAACTTGCCATGGACGTAACTGCTCCTCCTTGATCCCTCAGTCCAACTGGAATGTTGTCTTCTGTATTCGCACATCCTCCAGAAGATCCTAGAACTAAAGCCGCTAATCCCGTTACTAAAATATTTTTCATTTTTCCAATATATTCCATTTTTAATTTCCTCCATGCTTTTTAATGAGGGACTAAAAACATTTTTTGTTTTTAATTTCCTCCGTAATCTTTGTCGACGGTAATTTGGGTTTATGAACCCTCGCATTCAGAAATTGTTTGATATAAAGAAAAACTTTTTTGGTTTCTTACTTTGGTGGATTTTTTGACTAACTTTAATTTTGTGGTGTTGGAAATAAATTGGTAGGTTGTTTCATAATAACAAATTTTATATACTTCTTCTTATTTTACTATGATAATGGTGATAAAATTAAACAAACGTGATCAGAAACTTCTGAAGATATTAGACTTAGATGCCAGGCAAAGCAACATTCAAATTGCTAAAAAATTAAAAATTAGCAAGAATGTTGTTAATTATAATATCAAAAGATTAGAAGATGAGAAGTTGATTAAAGGTTATAACACTTTGGTAAATGCTTCTAAATTAGGTTATTTTTTCTTTCGTGTTTATGTTGATTTTTATGAACGAGATATTAATGTTGATGATGAATTAATTAAATATCTTATTGATTTGCCCGAAGCAGGCCTTGTTGCTCGAGTAGTTGGAGAATGGGATGTGCTTATTGGTTTTTATGTTGAGAAAGTTGATGATTTTCAAAAAGTTTGGAATAAAGTTTTAGAAAAGTTTAGAAAACATGTTAAACATTTTAATATTGCTTTAGTTACAGAACAAATTTCTTTTAGAAGATCTTATTTGACAGATGAAAAGAAAGATATCTCTGAAAAGAACTGGGTTATTGATGAAGCAGAGAAAGTTAAAGTTGATGATTTAGATTTAAATATATTGAAAATGTTGGCCAAGAATGCTCGAACTCCCATTAAAGATATTGCTTTGAAAACTAAAATGGGTAGCATGGCAATTATTTATCGGATTAAACAATTGATTAATAAAAAAGTAATTGTTGGCACAAGAGTTAGTATTGAGTTTTCTAAGTTAGGTTATAATCATTATCGTGTTAACATGGAATTAGATGATTTGAAAGTGATTAATAAGTTAATCAGTTTTTGTCAGGTTCATCCTAATATTCTTAAAGTTGATAAAGCAATTAGTGAGTTTGATTTTGAGTTTGATATGGAAGTGAAAAATTTTGAACAGTTTCAGGAAATTATTGATCAAATGAAAATTCAATTTCCAGGAGCGATTAGGGATTATAATTATTTTAGAGTTTTGAAATATTACAAAGGCATATATATGCCCAGTAAATAGGCTTATTTTAGTTCTTATTAAGATATTTTATTTGTTATTCTTATTTTGATAGATTATTTCTTGCAAACTTTTTAGTACTATTTAGTAACTCTATAATAATAAAAAAAGAGTGATAAGATGAAACACCTAAAAACATTGCAGGAAGAGGACCTTGGTTTTGCCGAGGGCGGACAAGTGGGCATAAACATCGAACTACTTTGGGAAATGACGAAGAAAGAAGAAATTTTCGCAGAAGAGTTCGCTAAAACAATGGCTCATGAATTAATGCACGTTCTTTTAGCGGATGCGCTAGGGAATAAATTGCGAAAAGTCCCTGTAATTGTTGAAGAGGCGGTAATTCGTCATATCTTAGGTGAAGAATGGACTGAAGAAATTGCTGCTATGTATAGAGAGGCAAGTTAAATGGAGGTAAGCTAAAATGAAAGGCATGTATGAACCATTGGAATTGATTGTAATCAAACCTGAAGAGGTTGAAATGATTTTGATCAAAGAAATGTTGGAAGGTTTAGGTAAATTGTATTGTCCGACTGTTGAATGTAAAGAGCCAGAAGTTGGTTACAAAATACCACTTGAAGCAGGGGAAAGAGTTGGTAGTGTTTACAAGATTTAAATTTAAAAAATAAAAATAAAACGGAGGAATGAAAAATGAAAATTAAAGAAAAATTAACTGAAAAAGTAAGTGGTGTTAAAAGTTTAGCAACGGCGGCATTATTGGCTGCAACTATTGCCTTAAGTCCAACGCCAGCAACAGCAGGTGGTTCAGTTGAATTAATGGCTGGACATCAGTCAATAACTTTAGATACTAAAGTATCAACAGAAGTTGCTGAAAAAACTGGATTGTTCATCAGACAAATGACTACTTCAACTCCTGAAGGTGAAGTGAGTTATTTTGGATTGGCAGATCTAAGTTACAAGTTAGTTGGTGGTTTAGATGTTGTTGGAGAAGTACAAGCAGCACCAGGGATGGGAGTAATTCCAAGAGCGGGATTACAACACTTTGGAAAAGTTGGAGATCTTGCAGTGTATGCTTTAGCGACAGTAAAAACTATGGATCATCCAGATGGAGAAGTTGTTGTAAGTTTAAGTTATACTCCAAAGTTAGGCGAATCAATTGATTTGCTGATGAGTTTGGAAGATTTAACTAGTGTTGGAAAAGAAGGTCATCAGTTCAGTATTCAGAAATTAAGATTAGGAGCAACACTAATGGAGAAATACCACATTGGAGCAGCTGCAAATTTGACTGAACTTGGACCTGATGGATCATTTGGTTACGATATTGGTGGATTCGTAGGAGTGGATCTTTAATTTTTTTTATTTTTTTTAAATAAAAAAATAAAATGGAGGGAATATAATGAAAAAAACAGCAGTAACGTTAGCACTATTGGCTGGTCTCTTAGGGACTGGTGGTTGTGCTCCGAGAGATGATTGTACTATAGAAGAAACTGTCGTAACAGAACTTACTTTAAAAGTTGGTGAATTTGGTTCTTGTGGAATGATTTATTCCGGGTTAAAAGGGGGTTTTACATATGCAGGGATGTCTGATAAAGACATTTTTACAGTTGTTAAGCATGGATTTCGTAAAGCGTACAATCTTTATTTTCCTGTGAGAACTAAGGAACTTGCAGAAGGATTAACCGTCTTAGAGGTAACACCAGAATATTTGAAAGTTGAATGTGAAGAATAAATGAAAAATAAAATGAAAACTGAAAAAACTATGGATGAAAAGATTGCTGAAGCAGAAACATTTCTTCCTGGAATCAATAAAACAATCAAACCAGGTGGATGGGTAAGTTGGGGACGCTATTGCAAGAGTCATCCTGAAGATTTAGAATTTTTAGAAACTGAACAATATAAAGTAGTGGCAGTTAAATGGAAATCTCGTGAATGGAATGATTATCATGATGGGGTTGGAATCAATGAATGGGTAACCCTACATTATTTTGGTGAAGATAATGAACTGAAGGAAATTGTTCCAGAAAAAATAGTAGTCGGAGATCAATATGACTCTCAAAAATATAGGGCTGATTTGCTTTTTAAATATCATTATGTTGGTTTAGAAGCTTTAGCTGATGATAAAGTAGAAGTTGCTTGGGTTAAGCATGATGGAACGAAAGGACCTACGTATGTTGTTGAATTGAAATAAAATGGAGGAATAATAAAAATGAAAAAATTAGAGATGAAAATTAGTAAGGGGCTAGGATTAGGGGATGATCCAGAACAAAAATCAGAAAGAGTTCCAGAATATACCAGTTTACAAAGTAAACCAGCATATTCACTTAGTGACCCTTCTCGATTGTTGTTTGATTGTCATTCTGATGAAGAAAAAGAAAGGCAACAATTAGGGATGTGTTTATTGGATCTTAATCCTAATCATTTTGAAGAAAGATTTACAGAGAATGATGTTGAAGTTTTAGTTTATGCAAGAACTTCAGAGATTGATTTTGGGTATGATGGCCCTGGTTTTCCAATTGCAGATTTTGAAGAAGTAGTTACTTTCGCCACTGTAGAAGAAGCTATTGCAGGTTATGCTCCTTTAGAACAAGAATTATTAGATTCTGGTAAAGTTCCGACAATGGTTGTAAATCTTAACAAACGTTATGGAGTTGATTTGAATGGTGGTGGTCCTTGTTCTGATCTGAGTTATGCTGCAGGATTGTATCAACATTTGATTGGGTTTAAACAGGAGCTTATTGATAAAACAATGAAATCGTTTTTGGAAGAAGAATTTGGAGGTAAAAAATGAAAACTGAAAAAACTATAGAAGAAAAAATTACTGAAGCGGAAGAACATTTGCCGGGAGTTGAAAAAATACTGAAACGTGTTTCGGAAAGGGGAGGAAAGCATTACCGGGAACATCCAACTGACGTAGAGTATTTGGGGGTTGGTGAACATAAAGTAGTAGCAGCTAAATGGGAATCACGTTACTGGAACGAATTTAAAGGAGGAGTTGGAACAAGTGAGTGGGTAGCATTATATCATTTTGGTCCAGAAGGAGAAATTAAAAAAATATCCACTAATGAAATCAGAACTAGGGATCAATACGATTCGCGTTTTGATAAGCGCGATATGTTGTACCATGACTATGTTAGTTTAGAGGCTTTAGCAGATGATAAAGTAGAAGTTGCTTGGGCAAATAAAGATGGAAAGAAAGGGCCGACTTATACAATTAAGTTGGAATGATTTTTCCTTTTTTTCCAAAACTTTATTAATTTGTTCTTTATTCTTAGCTTTGATGGATAGTAGAATTATTAAAGATATTAAGAGGATATTAATTTTAGCTAAAGCTGCTCATGAGCATTTAGAAAAAAATAAAATTGGTAAAGCTAGAAAAGAACTTAAAAGAATCATTAAGTTTGATCTTGATGAATTGGCTAGAATACAGCAGGAACACGGTGATGAAAAACTTCTTGAAGAATGTGCAATTGTATTAAAAGATGCAAAACAAGCTAAGAGATTTAGATTCAGAAAAATTATTTTATAAAGCAGAACAATTAATTTATGAAATTGTTCATTTAGAAGGTCATCAATTGTTAAATGTAAGTAATGAAGACCAAATTGAAAATTATCTTTATGGGTGGTGGTATCAACATATTTATGATGGTTGGGCATACCATGGTTCTGGTATTGTTTATGAAGATTTTATTAGAAAAAATGGTTTAGACCCTAAGAAGCGTCCTTTTAGCAGAAAAATAAAACGTTTCTTTAGAATCATACAGAAGGTTAGACCCGTCTATGGTGTTCTTAGTGAATATTTGTCCTGGAACTTGAAAGATTCTAGGTTACATGTTGATTTAGAACTTGTTGAAAAGACTTTTTGGACCACAAATCATTTTTGGATTAAAACAGACTTTGGTCTTGGTGGAAAAAGGGGCGGAGAATATATGAAAGGGATTCAAATTACTGCTGAGAGTATTATTGAAGCTTATAATGAAAAAGAGGAAGTTAGAAAGGTCATTAGTAAAAATGAATTTGAATTTGTTGAATCTGTTTTGGAATGGGCAAAAAGTATTAGGTATCAGAAAAAAACTTTGGTCTTAAAACTAAGACTCTCTAATCCTGCTTTTTCTGAATCTTGGATAACTGAACATAAACCTATTTATGGTGGTTCTTATGATAATTTTAAAAGTAAGTTGAAACGTTTTTTTGTAGGGAGGAAAATGGCTTGGGAGTTCCCTGCGATTTATAAATTTTTACCTGACAGGCCAGAACCTGCTTATCAGATTATTGTTATGGAAAAAGTAAAAGCAAAAGATTTGATTTTTGAGTATACTTAGGGAGTATTTTTCCAAAAAGTTAATAAACGACTCTTAATTTTATTTCTTTATGAACATACACAAAATTAAAAATAATTTTGGTCGTTCATTTTTCACCTGGAGGAAAAAATGAACATAATTAAATACGGGGGGTCAAAAGTAAGTCTAACACCCGAAACAAGGGATGATTCTTTTATTGATAGTTTAATTGATTTAACTAAAAAGTATTCTGAGCAAGAATTTATGATTATTATTGGTGGTGGAGCTTTAGCTGGAAAAAAGCAAGCAGAAGAAGCTGATGCTGATGATGAACGAAAAGATTGGCTTGGAATAGAAGCTACTTGGGAAAATGCCGAGTATGTTATCAAAAGATTTCAAGATTCAGGTATAGAAAAAGTTTGTCCTGATGTTATTAAAGATCCAACTCAGAAAACAGCTGGATATAGAATTTATTTTGCGGGTGGTTGGAAACCAGGCAATAGTACTGATTATGTAACAATGACTTTAGCAGTTACTTATGGTGCAGAGAAAGTTATTAAAATCAGCGATTTTGAAGTTGTTAAAGATTTATCCCCATTAGAAGTTAAAGATTTATCTAAAGAAGAAAGAAATCAAAGATTAGCGGATGCAGAAGATCTTCCGGAAGCTACTTGGCAAAAGATGGTTGATTTAGTTGGTACCAAATGGGTTCCTAGATTAAATACGCCTTTAGATCCGTTAGCAGCGAAGTTAGGATTAGAGAATTCTTTTATTACTCTTTACATTTGTCAAGAATCGCAGTTAGAAAAAGTATTATCTGATGATGTGCAGGGATTGAAAGGAACGATTGTACAAGGATAGTCTATTTACACAATTAATATAAAGAACTTCTTATTTTATTTATTATTATGTCGATGTTTAAAGAGATGTTAAAAAGTGGTGAAACGTTATTTAGGGATACGGTTGTTCTAGATTATGATTTTCAGCCCAAGATTATGAAGTTTCGGGAAGCCGAACAAAAACAGTTTGCGATTGCTATTCGTCCTTTATTACAAGGGCATAATGGCAGAAATTTATTTGTTTACGGAGTTCCAGGAGTGGGAAAGACTACTGCTTGTAAGCATGTTCTTCGAGAGTTGGAAGAAGAGACTGATGAAGTTGCTTCTGTTTACATCAATTGTTGGAAGGAAAATACTACATTTAAAATTTATTCAAAGATTTGTGATGATTTAGGTTTTAAATTTTTACAAAACAAAAAAACGTCAGATTTATTTACATTAATTAAAGAGAAATTGAACAAGAAGTCAGTAGTGTTTGTTTTTGATGAAATTGATAAGTTAGAAGATACAGATTTTCTTTATACTATTCTAGAAGACATTTATCGGAAATCAATTATTCTTTTGACAAATTATCGTGACTCTTATTCAGAAATGGATGAACGAATTAGAAGTAGATTAAATCCGGAATTTTTAAATTTTCCAGCTTATAATGAAGCAGAAATTGCGGGGATTCTAAAACAAAGAAGAGAATATGCTTTTGTACAGAATTGTTGGGATGATGAAGCGTTTATTGAGATTGTTCAAAAATGTACTTCGGTACAGGATGTTCGTGTGGGTCTTTATTTGATGAAAGAAGCGGGCAACCTTGCAGAAGAAAGAAGTTCAAGAAAGATTACTTTACCGCAAGTGGCGGAAGCGATTAGAAAAGCAAATGAATTTCATATTAAACCTAAAGAGGGATTGGATGCAGATTTACTTTTAATCCTCAATTTGGTAAAAGAACATTCTGGTAATAAAATTGGTGATGTTTATGTTGCTTATGGTCAGAAAGGTGGCGAGATGAGTTATAAGAGTTTTCAGAGAAGGATTAATAAGTTGACTGAAGGCAGATTTATTTTTACTGAGAAAGTTACTGGTCTTGAGGGAAATACTACTATTCTGAATTATTCTTCTGAGAAAAAGTTGACTGAATTCTAATTCATAATCTTTATATAATTAGTGGGGTACTTTTTAATTATGTCTCAAGGGAATATTGCTAAATTAGATTATCAGGATTCAAGAACCCAGGTTTATCTTAAATATTTACATGGTTTAGATCGACAAGATTTGATAGTTCCCAGTTTGGATAGAAATTTAACTGATACTGGTAGGCAAGTTGTTAAAGATTCTTTTGGTGATACTTTAGATATTGGAAAAATAGTTAGGATTGTTGCACATGCACGACAAAGAAACCCTGATTTAAGTGAAGTTGATGCTTTTATATATGAAGCCTCCGATATTGTTGAAGTAATGAGTTCAACTACACAAAAAGAGGATATTGATATTCGTGAATGTCAAATGTTAATGCCTCGCAAAGGAACTTATGTTCTTGCAGCAATACACATTTTAAGAGAAGCTACGGAAGCTGGGATTGTAAAAATGAATCCATCTGGTTCTCCAAAGGATCAGTGTTATCTTAAATATAATTGAGGTGGGCGTAACTCCACAAAGCTCATCTGGGACCATCCAAGTTAAATCACTGCTCTCAATTGATTTAATTGGAAATAATTTGATTGAGTTTATAATTCTTTTCAATTATTCAGACTTAGCAAGAAACTAGTATTTTCTTCTGCTTTCAAGGAATGCGGAGCGTTTTGACCCATAAAAATTATTGTTCCGGGAAGCATTTCAATTTCTTCTTCATTTAAAACGAACGTTCCTTTACCTTCAATCACATAAACAAACCCTTCTTTAGTAGAAGTGTGTGTGCCAATATCTGTATTAGCGGCCATAGAGAATAAAGTTAGATTATTTTTTTCGGTTTTAGAGATAACTTTACTTAACACTCCATTTGCAGGATATTCAATTTGTTCTTTAAGATTCATTTTTTTCTCCAAGAAAAGATAAACATTTTTCTTTCATTTCTTTCATTTCTTCTTCTACTCTCTCAAATTCTTCACTCATAGAAGTTTGAATGTTTAAATTTAAAGCTTCATTTGCCATGGGATAAAGAATATTGTCCTCTTTACTAATGTGTTCTTGAAGTAGTTGTCCATAACTTCTTGCATTTTGAATTATTTGTTCTTTATCATTATTTTTAAGGCCATCTATCATTTCTTTGACAAATCCTCTTCCTAAATCATGTTCGTATAACATTTGGGTTGATGGATTGCAATGCATTTCTACAGTGTCTTTACCTAATTCTTTAAACAAAATATCTTCTTCTTTAGCATGATGAAATTTATCAGCATAATGTTGAATAAAATAAATTGCATTGTTGAAAAAAATTTTGTTTAATTCTTTTCCAGATTCAATTTCTTGACATTCTTTTAATAACAAATTGATTGCTTTGAGAATATTTTGGTGTTCTGCACTTAATATTTCTGTAGGTATCATTTTTTCCCCTCGTAATTTTCAATAGCTTTTCTTAATGCTTGGTCTCCCAAGATTGAACAATGAATTTTTCTTGCAGGTAAACCACCAAGTGCTTTAACAATATCTTTTGGTGTTATTTTTTTTGCTTCCGCTAAAGTTTTGCCAATAACCATCTCAGATAATATTGATGTTGAAGCGATTGCAGATGCACAACCAAAAGTTCGCCAACGACATTCTTTGATTTTTCCATCTTTAACTTTAATGAACATTTCCATTACGTCACCACAAGCGGGCGAACCCACTTGACCAATTCCATCGGCATTATTTTTGTAATCTTCCAATTCTTGATCACTTTTAAAAATATTTTTTGGATTAAAGAAGTGTTCTTTTACTTTGTTCGAATAAAGCCAAGCTTTATCTTGTTTATATCCTATAATTTTCATTTTCTAATTTCCTCTTTATTCAAATGGATTGGTGAAAGCATTCTTAATGATTGAATAATTTGTTTTAGCTCTTTAACAACGTAATCTAATTCTTCTTTTGTAGTGGATTTACCTAAAGAGAATCTGATTGAACCATGGGCGGCATCATGTTTAATACCAATTGCATCTAAAACATGGCTAATTTCTAGTTTTTCTGAGGAACAAGCAGAACCAGTGGATACCAAGATTCCTTTATGGTCTAAGTATAACAAAATAGATTCTCCCTCTACATCTAAGAATGAAATGTTAGCGTTGTTTGGTAAGCGTTCTTTTTTATGGCCATTAATGAAAGTTCTGGGTATTTCTTTCTGAACTTTTTCAATAAAATAATCTCTTAGTTTGATGATTTTGTTATTATCTTCTTTTTGAGCAAGTTCTAAAGCTTTGGCAAAGCCAACTATATTAGTTAAGTTTTCAGTTCCGCTTCTAAGATGGAATTCTTGTCCGCCGCCATGCATTAACGGTTCTAATTGAATACTTTTCTTTTTGTAAAGGATGCCAATTCCTTTCGGGCCATATATTTTTGAACCGTTTAAAGTAATTAGGTCTGCATTGATGTTTAAATCTAAGAAACCGGCTTGACAAGCATCGGTATGAAAAGGGATGTTATGTTTTTTGGCGATTTTAGCAATTTCTTTTACGGGTTGGATAGTACCAATTTCATTATTAGCGTACATGATTGAAATCAAGATTGTTTCTTTAGTGATTGCTTTTTCAATATCTTTTGGATTTACTAAACCATCTTTGTCAACATCAAGGTAAGTTACAGAAAATCCATTCTTTTCTAAGAATTTACATGTTTCTAATACTGCCGGATGTTCGATTTTGCTGGTAATGATGTGTCCTTTGTTTTGAGCGATCCCTTTTATGGCTAGATTAATTGATTCAGTTCCACCAGAAGTGAAAATAATTTCTTCTGGTTTGCAATTGAGAATTTCTGCTATTTTACTTCTGGAATTGTTAAGAATTTCTTTTGCTTCTAATCCCAATTGGTGCAAAGCGCTGGGATTGGCATAAGTTTTGATTGCATCCATTTCTTTTTTTACTGCTGGATCTAAAGGAGTTGAAGCTGCATGGTCCAGATAGATTATTTTAGTTGTCATTTTTGGTTACAATAAGTACATTTTTGACTTTTTTTCAAAGCACAAACGTTTTTGTAGATTTTACATAAAATTCCTTTTTTTTTCAAAAGAGTATTTAGCCGGATAATTTCGTCACCCAAATTGTTATTGTCTTTGATAATGTTTTTGACAGAGATTGTTAATTCTTTTTCCATCTCTTGATCGAAAATTTCTTCTTTTGCTCGCTTTTGTTTTTTATATTGCGAAATTGCTGCTGGCGTAACGCCCATAATTACTGCAACATCTTTTTGGGGAAGATTTTCTGCTAGTTTCAAGGAGATTTTCTTTCTAATTGCTGGTAGGATATACCATACTTCGATTTCTTGGGGGAAGATTAGTTTTGCTGACATTTTGTTTACCTCTTTTTACGCGGGACAGTCTGAACAATAAACTTTACAAAGTTTATCATACAAAGACGGCGACATGCGTTCATTTCATTCACTTAGTCACCATTTTGTTTATGCGGGGCAATCGCTACATTGTTGTCCAAACCTTCTAGCACCGCAGCAAGTAGTCTTTTTCCAGGATGAAGTTGTTACTGAATAACTAGTTCCAGATGAACCGTAACCTACTACTTTGTAGCCTGAACTGCTTGCATATCCTGTATTTGAGCTGTAACTTACCATTTTAATTAACTATTGTTAATTTATTTATAAATGTTGTGGTAAAAAGTGAGGAAAGATAAGATAAGTGATTATAGAATTATTTATATAATTGGTCATTTTACTACTGGTTATGGATTTACTTGAAAATTTAGAAAAAGAAACTAAAGAGGCGATTGAATGGTTTGCTGCTGAATCTAAATATCTTAATAAATTAAAGAAAGATCTTGAAGAGATAGAGAAAGAGACAGAAACTAAAATTGAAAAAAAAGCATCTCGTAAAGCAAGAAGAGCACTAAGATATGTTTCTAGATGTGAGGGAAAAGGGGAAAGAGCTGCGGAGGAAGTTATTAAAGAACTTAAGAAACATCCTAATTTAGCTCAGTTAGAAAAGGAATTAGAAGTTGAAACCGGACAATTATTGAAATCTTTTTCTTTTTATGCTGGAGATTTTCATGATAAATTGAAGAATTTGATGAGAGAAATTGCATTAAAACGGCGTGTAGAAAAATCTGGTTTGAAAGAAAAAGCAGCAGTTGAAGAATCTAAGATAAATGCTCTTGCTTCTGAGATTGAGAAGAATGTTGATATTTTGATTAAATGGATTGCGGGACTGGAAGTTAGTTTGAAAAAAGTTATTATGGATACTCATCTTCATTCAAAAGCTTCTGATGGTGGTTGGACTCCTTCTGAAGTTGTAGATCAAGCTAAAAAAAGAGGATTGCACACTATCGCTTTAACTGATCATGATACTACTTACGGAGTTAAAGAAGCACAAATAAGAGGTAAAGAGATAGGGCTTCATGTTATTCCTGGAATAGAAATTGATGCAGATTATAAGTCTGGGAAAATTATTGTGGAAGATATTGAGTTGATTGGTTTAAATGTAAATCTAAGAAAAATTCAAAATTTTGTGGACCAAAGAGCAGAGGTAAGGTTATCTTCATTAAATGCATATATTTCTGTTTTTAATAATTATATTAATTCAGTAGATTTTAAAACTGAAAACAAAAAAAAGAAGTACAAATTACAAAATGTTAAATCAATATCTGTTGAAGAAATAATTAAATGGAGAAATAAAAAGGATACTTATCAGAATCCTGCCCCTTTTTTATCAAGAATGGACATTGTATATTATCTTCTTGAACATTTTGCGGTAAAAACAGAAGATGTTAAATCTGCATTGGATGGAAAAAGAGGGCCTAGTGGAGAATTTAAAAAAGAATATAAATTTTTATTTGAAGGAAAAGGTACCAAACCAACATTTTACCAAGCTATAGAAGTAGTTCATGCTGCTGGTGGTAAAGCGATATTAGCACATCCCGGTTTATCAAAAGGATATGGTGGTGGAATGAAAAAGGAATGGGAGAAACCAGAAAAAAAATGGTTTGTGGTTACTTCAGATTTTACACCATATAAGTTTGTAAAAGATCTTGTGAAGCATGGTCTTGATGGGATAGAATTATACAATTATCAAGGCAGTGATAAAAAACATGCAGAAGCTCAAGATAGAATCAATTATTATTTCAGAAAGATGGCGGAAAAATTACATCTCTTTGTTACTTACGGTTCTGATTGTCATGGTCCAAAAGGAAGTGGTCCCCAGATGGGTAAATTTGGTTCTTACAAAATTATAAAAGAATTGGTTAAATAAGGTTAATCTGAAAATTTAGAGTCCCATAATACAAATCTCTCTTATTCTTACCTAACATTTATATAATTCAACGTCTCACCTCTTATTTATGTCTAAAGAAAGAATATCTGAATTACAGGAACTGCTCTTTAACTTAGATCGGAAAATAAAACCGTTAGAGTGGGATTCAAGTAGAAACCAGATTAATCAGTTTAAACAGAAAACTTTAGAAGCATTAAGAACAGAACATTCTGCATTAAGTGATGAATTGAATCAATTAGAACAAAGTTAATTTCCTTTAAGCACTTCTAAAACTTTATCAATTATTTCTTGATGTTCTAAAGGGTGACCTGATTTATTATTACTATAACTTAGCTCATCTTCAAAGTTAATCCAGGGTTCATTTGAAGATTGAACTTTATTTTCCTTTAATATTTTACTGTGGTAAACAATTTCTCCAGTTCTCCAAATAATATTTACATTCCTATATTTAGCAGTAGTTTTACTTCTAATTGTGGCAATTGCTACAGGATTATCTTTTTCTCGGATTACACTTAATACACTTCCCGATCGATAACTTCCGATATGGGTAGTACGATATTCTAACATGGTTGCTTGTTTTTTTAAGTTAAGTTATATATTTATTGATTCTAACCCAAATCTTTATAAAAACAGACAGTAAATATACATAAAACAAGCTGAGATAACCCTAATTGGGCGTGAACTGATAAGTTCTTGAGTCTCGGGGAGAATAAATAAAATGGTAGACTTTAAATGTGTAATTGGAACAAAATCAGGTAAAACTTATCAAAAAGAAGTTAAAAGTCCTGAATCAGATAACCTTCTAAAAAAATTAATTGGTGAAAAAATTTCTGGAGATGTTTTAGGATTTAACGGTTATGAATTTGAAATAACTGGAGGATCTGATAAATGTGGCTTTCCAATGAGAAAAGGTATTCAATCACCAAGAAAAATGATTTCTATTAAAGGAAAAGGCGTAGGCTTTTCTGGAAAAGATCGAAACAAGAATAAACAAGGCGGAATTATTAAAAATAAAACTGTTTGTGGTGAAAGAGTTACTAAAATTATTCGGCAAGTTAATTTAAGAGTTCTTAAGGAAGGTTCTAAATCGTTAGGTGAAGAAGCTGCTCCTGCAGAAAATGCTGAAGAGAAAGCAGAAACACCTAAAACAGAGTAAGTAAAATAACAACCTTTTTATATTCCTTTTATTTTCTTATTTCTTAGAATGAATTTTCAAGAGTTGCAAACGCAATTAAATCAAAAATTGAACGAGGTAGGTGTTAAGATTAATAATTTCTTTAATTTTATTGTTAACAAATTAAAAAATTTTAAGAATTTAACTTTGGGTGAACAAATCTCGTTTGGAATTATTGGTGGAGGATT
This sequence comes from Candidatus Woesearchaeota archaeon, assembly GCA_018664115.1. GTDB lineage: Archaea > Nanobdellota > Nanobdellia > Woesearchaeales > GW2011-AR9 > JABJOX01. The sequence goes on along the minus strand of JABJOX010000037.1, from coordinate 24,293 downwards.
TGTTTTAATATTGGTTTCAATTGTTTTATTTATACTTTAAAATGGAAGAAGAATTACATCCCGCATGGGAAACGCTGAAACAAAAAGGAGGAAAGAAAAAGAAAATGGTAAAGAGAAGTCCAGATAATGAATTATTTAAGAAAAAACCAAAAAATGATTTTGGAAATGTTTCGTTAGATGATAACGAAGAAATGGTAGAAGAATATGAAGAAGTTGAAAGTAAACCTAAAGCTAAAAAGAGAGAGGTTACTATTAACTTTACTTTAGACCCACATAAAGCAATGAAGTGGGGATTAATCGCATTATTAATTATTATGGTTTTTTTTGCAGGTAGGTTGACTGGTGGTTCTAGTGTTGAGACTTATGAAGTTGCAACTGAGGGGGTAACTGGTGATAGTTCGTTTGTTTCATCTGTTTCTGGTTTTTTTACTAGTTTATTCGCTGATGGTGAATCTGAGAGTCTTACTGGTGCTGCTGTTGTAGAAACTGATTCTGAAGATGTTGTTGAAGAAGAAAGTGCTGAAGAAGTTCCTGTGGAAGAAGAAGTTGAGGAAATTCCTGTTGAGGAAGCCGAAGAAGTAGTTGAAGAATCTACTGAAGAAGAAGAGATAATCACTACTTATAACAGTGTTGCTTTAGCGATTAATGATGTTCAATTTGATTGGAAAGAAACTTGGGGTAAGATTATTAAGTTGAAATATACTATTAAGAATAATGAAGGTGGAACTATTAAGCCTGAATATATCACCATCATGGTTGAGGGTTATCCGGAAGAGGGTAGTATGAAGAAAGCTCCATTAGCGCCAAGTTCAAGAACCGTTAAATCAAAAACTGCGGTAAGTTCAGTTGCAGCAGTTACAGGTGGTTTTTCTTATAGTAAGACTGAGATTGGAGATTTATCTGATGTGATTGTAACCGCTGTGTTATATGATGCTAATGGTAAATTAATGACAACTTATACAAAAGGTTTTAATTTACAAGGTTAATTTTTTTTCTTTAATTTTTTCTATTTTTATTTTAATATTATTTTTTCACCAGAATATAGTCCCATCTTGGCCATTTGGTTATATTGTTCTTTAGTTAATGGCATGAATGTAATCTCAAAACCCTTTTCTTTGATTTCGTTACAGACTTGATCTATTTTGTCTGCATTGATATCATTGCCAATCAATAACACATTGGCTTTACTTTTCTTTTTAGTGCCATGTAAAATTATTTCTTGTATTTCTTCAAAACTTCTAACGCTCTTTACAAATTCTCCTAAACCATCAAATTCTTCATAAAACAAATCTCTGAGGAAAATCATTTTGTCATTTTCTTTACATTTGTATGTTTTGGAGTTTTTCCATTCTTTCCTTTCTAGGATTTCTTGGCTAACTAATTCTTGTAAAATTCTAAATGTTGATGCTAGGGGGACTTGAGATTTATCTGAGATCTCTTTAAGGTAAAGTTCATCTGTAGAATTAATTAATAGTTTTAGGATTGCTGCTTTTTTATTATCAATAAGATTTGATAATGCCTCTTTTTTAATTGTCATTGAACTTTATAAAAATCTTTTAATTTATATACTTTTCTTTTTTGGAAACTCTTTCCATTTTTGGAAACTCCGAATATAGAGGTAAATTGGTTTTTTTAAAAACGTTAAATATAAATACCTTTGAATTATTACTAATTAAAAAGATGGCGGATATATTAGATTTAATTAAAGCAAGAAGAAATATTAAACAATTTTTACCTAAATTTGTTTCTTGGGAAAAAGTTGCTAAGATTATTGATGCTGCTAGACATGCTCCTAGTTCTGGAAATGTACAAAATTGGAAGTTTATAGTCGTAAATGAACCGGGACAGAAGCAAGTTGTTGCAGAAGCAGCTTATGATCAATATGAAATTGTTCAGGCTGGTGTTTTAATCGTAGTTTGTGCTTTACCAGAGAAAGCCGAAAGATATTATGGTTTAAGAGGAGAAAGACTTTATTCACCTCAAAATTGTGCAGCTGCCATTCAAAATATGTTATTAGAAGCACAGTCTTTAGGCTTAGGAACACGTTGGATTGGAGGTTTTGATGAAGAAGCTATCAAAGCTATATTTAAAATTCCTGAAGAAGTTAGACCACAAGCTATTATTGCTATAGGTTACCCTAAAGAAATTCCTCCTAAGCCCCCTAAATATCCTTTAGAGAATTTAGTTTTCTTTGGTTCTTGGAGATTAAGGTTGAGAGATCCGGCAAAATACTATAATGACACTGCTACAATTTTGGCTAGAAAAGCAAAAGCTGCTAAACTTTCTGTACAAAAAGCAGCTCAATCTGTCGTCGATAAAGTTAAGAAAAAAGTTGAATAATTCTGTGTTAAATGCAATTATTTATTTAAATTCTGGAGAATAGAAAGCTTTATATAGCTAGTATACTTTTCTAAAAAATAGGTTTGGGTGTTTTGGAGGCTGGTTACCTCTGAAAAAAAGGTTTACAAAAATAACGTAAGTTAATTCTGTTAGTTTAAATTGGGTTTTGGTATTGGTTTGAATTTGGTTAATTCTAGGGTTAGAAAAGCATAACTCATTTATAATCTTTTGTGTGCTGGAGTATACATATTCCAAAAAAAAACACACTTGAGGGTGGAAAATAGAATTGAGGTGGTGTAAAAATGGATTTTATCGTGGAGAACGCTCTGAACAATGCACCAGAGCAAGATTTTGAAAGTATGAACCAAGCTAACATTAAGGTGATTGGCGTTGGTGGAGCTGGTAACAATATGGTTGGCTGGCTATACAAGAAGGGAATAAAAGGAGCAGAGATTATTGCTACTAATACTGATCATCAACACTTAGGTATTACTGGTGCTGATCGTAAGTTCTTAATTGGAAAAGATTGTACTCGAGGATTAGGATGTGGAGGATTTCCAAGTAGAGGAGCAGAAGCAGCTCAGGAATCTTTAATTGAAGTTAAAGAAACTTTGAAAAGTTCTGATATGGTTTTTGTTTGCGCTGGAATGGGTGGCGGAACTGGAACTGGTGCTAGTCCTGTAGTGGCTCAAGTAGCTAAAGATACAGGTGCAATTGTAATCGGAACTGTAACTATGCCTTTCAACATTGAAAGAGCAAGATGTGACAAAGCAGAGTTTGGTTTACAACAGTTAAGACAAGTTTGTGATACTGTAATTGTTATTGATAACAATAGATTAGTTCAAATTGCTGGTAACTTACCAATTCAACAAGCATTTTCAGTTGCTAATGAATTAATTGCAACGATGATTAAAGGAATTGTTGAAACTATTGCTGTACCTTCATTGGTAAATCTGGATTATGCAGATGTTAAAGCAATCATGAGCAATGGTGGCGTAGCTGCGATTGGTGTTGGAAGTTCAGATACTAACAACAGAGTTGAAGAAGCTGTAAAAGGTGCTTTGAGCAATCCTCTTTTGGATATCAGCTATGAAGGTGCTACAGGAGCTTTGATTCATGTAACTGGTGGTCCAGATATGACTTTGGACGATGTTAGTAAGATTGGAGAGCTTGTAACTGAATCTTTAGATGACGATGCTAATGTTATCTGGGGAGCAAGAGTAGATGAAGCCATGAAAGGTAAGCTTACTGTGATGACAATTATCACAGGTGTTAATAGTCCTTGGATTTTAGGCAAAGTGGATCATAAGAGAGCTGAGAAAAGAGCTGAGACACTTAGCAATGAGTTAGGGATCGAGTTAGTTTAGGGAATCTTTCTGGCTTAGGTCAGGGAAAAAGAGGTGTGTAGTTGTTGGCATGCAAAGTGTTTGCATGTCCTATTCCATTCATACATCTTGCCCTATAATCAATTCTCTTACACCACCCCCGTAAGGATATTCTTTTTTTGGGCAAGATTTCTTTTTTTTTTTAATTTTTTTGTTTAGTATATATTAGCCAACAGCTAAATCTTTATAAATTTAGATTAAATATAAGTTAAATATGGCAATTACTTATTTTAATAAAGACGAAACTATTGATCAGAAAACTTCAGAAGTGGTTAAAATTGAAAGAGAAATTGGTTTTTCTGATGTTTATCAAGCTGGAACTGAGAAACTTAGAGTGGGAAAAGATTTTCTTGTTATGATTTGCGAAGAAGAAGATTCTAATGAGCTTAGTTCTGGTCATGACCAATTGTCTACTTTAAATAATAGAGCGGGTGGGTTGTTAGGTTATGATGTTAGTCAACTGAGTTCCAATGTGGGGAATTTGAGGGTTGGTATTTCTGTTGGTGCAAAAAGAAGATTAACACAAAAGAATGGTACTTCTTCTGATTTGTCTGTGATTGTTTCTACAAAAGTTATTGATAAAAAAGAACCGGTAGATTATAGTTTACTTCGGAAAATGGAAGAATACTTGGATCAGTATCAGGTTTGAATAATTATAAACTTAGAATTAATCTTTAAACATTTTTTTCAACTTCTTTTTTTCTATCTTTTCTATCTTTTTAAATTCCTGCATGAACTTATCCATTTCTAAATTTTCGTAATAGAAAGCATAAGTAAGTATTTTGATAATAATTAATAATATGATTACTGAAAAGAAAATTATAACAGTTTCCCAAAAACCGCCATCTAAAAGAACGAAAGCTAAGGCTGCAGAGATTGCTGGTGGATGGAAGACATTTGCTAAGTACATTGTCAATGTTGCTAAAGTAACTGCGATTAAAGCCACAATAGGAAAAGATAAAGAATAATGGTGGACCAAGTATAGTATAAAGCCGCTTATAATTAAAGAGATTAAGTAAGATATGATTACTGTTCTTAAAATAGTTAATTTATGAATTTGTTTATGAGTTAAGATTGCTGCTGATGCTCCTAAAGAAGCAAACATAACTATATTTGATGCAGTCATCTCAAAGAAAAATGTTATAATTGCTACTGCCATACCTGCAATAAGGCTGGGGATAAATCTTTTATGCCAAATTAAACGTTCTTTTTTTAGGAAATCTGGGAAAGACACAATGAAAAGGAAATGTTTTTATGCTTTTAAATATTTGTATTAATGTGTTATCTGAAATTAAAAAAGATTTATTTGGTTTATCTGATCCAGTTAGAGCTAAACATTCTCAGCGATTCTTTAAGACTGGTCCAGGACAGTATGGAGAAGGAGATGTCTTTTTAGGATTAACTATGCCTGAATTAAGAGTTGTTGCTAAGAAATATTTTAAAGAAGTAAGTTTGGTTGATGTTCAAGAACTAGTTAAGAGTAAATATCACGAATTCCGAATGTGTGCTTTAGTAATGCTTGTTTACAAGTATGAGAAAGATATGGAAAGGAAGAAGATTTATGAATTCTTTTTGAAAAATACCAAATATATCAACAATTGGGATTTAGTAGATGTAACCGTTCCAAAAACAGTTGGTGCGTATTTAGTTGATCATGATCGTTCGGTTTTGTATAAATTAGTTAAATCTTCAGACTTATGGGAACGAAGAATTGCGGTATTAGCAACCTTTGCGTTTATTCGTTTAGGTGATTTCAAAGATTCTTTAGCAATTTCTGAGATTTTACTTAAAGATAAACATGATTTGATTCACAAAGCAGTAGGTTGGATGTTACGGGAGATTGGAAAGAGGGATGAGAAAGTTTTGGAAGAATTCTTGGATAAACATTATGCTGAAATGCCACGGACGATGTTAAGATATTCTATTGAAAGGTTGGAAGAAGGGAAAAGGAAGAGTTATTTGAAGAAATAAAGAAAAAGAAAAAAATAAAAAACTAACCAGCAATAGTTTCTTCAGTAACTCGAATTGAACCCATTGCTAAAACGTTCTCTACCAATTTACCGTAATCTTTTGCGCCATTACTTGATTTTGCATAACTAAAGATTGATTTTCCGTACATTGGTGCTTCTTTTAGTTTAGAATTTACTCTAATCGGGTTTGAGACAACGCCATTAAAAGTGTTTTCCATTTCTGCAAGAGTATTTTTACAAATTTTTGTTCTTTTATCAAACAAAGTTGGAATCACTTTAGTTATTTTAATATCATGGTTATAGTTAGAATTTATTTTTTCTACAATCAATTTCATTTTTTTCAAAGCATCAAAACCTAGGTAGTCTGTTGAAGTTGGAACAAAAGCTTCTTTACAGAAAGCTAAAATGTTTTGGTTAAGCAACCCTAATGATGGTGGACAATCGACAATGATATAATCGTAACCTTCAATTTCTCTTAACTGATCTCTTAATAGCATTTGTGCTCCAACTTTATTTGCAAGATGATATTCTGCTTTTACTAAAGTTTCTTTAGAAGTTAAGACATCAAGGTTTTTACCTAAATTAAAAATACATCTTTTCAAAGGAATATTTCCCAATAAAGAATCGTACAAATTGTAAGGGGCATCTACTTTTAATGAAATGCTGATATTACTTTGCGGATCTAAGTCTATTAACAAAACATTTTTATCATTTCTGGATAACCCAGATGCTAGATTTACGGCAGTAGTAGTTTTTCCTACTCCTCCCTTATGATTAATAACACAAATACTTCTCATTTTACATCACCTTTTTTTTAATTTTAATATTTTTTTATTTATTAGATAAGCTTTCAGCTATTCTCTTATAAACTTTATGATGTTGCAGTAGTATAATCAAGAAATATTATCTAATATCTCATGGGCATTACTCGTAGATAAATATTCAGCAATTTCTTGGTTATCTTTTCTTAACAAGAAATTCATTTTTAAAGAATTCTTTTCGGAATTAGAAACTCTGGCAATTTGATCTACAAAGATTAAGCCGTACGGGTATCCTAAAAACAAAGCATCATTAGAATTATGAATTAGGTGGGGAAGAACTTCTTTATTCCCTTCGAAACGGAGAACATGTTTTGCTTTTGAATTTAATTTTACAAAATAAGTTTTATTTTCTAAAAAGTATGACCAACAATTAGATAATCCTATTTTGTTTAACAGAATAACTGGCGAATTTCCAGAAGTTGTGAATAAAGAAGACGATTTTGCTAGTGCTGAAACGTTATCAGGGATATATTTTTCTTCATTTTTGAAAGTTGGTTCTAAAGTTCCATCTAATATGATGTGGTCTGCTTGGATTTCTTTTGCTAAACTCAGTTCAGCAAATCTTCTGGCCATATTGGTTATTTTAGAAATTGGTGCTCGTTCTGAACCTGTTTTTATACTGGAATCATTAGATGAGATTAAAAGATCTTCTTCATTGATTGATTTATCTCCAAATATTTTGGATTCGTAATATAAATCGTTGTTTAGATATTTGGCTTTAGTGAACAAGTAAAATTCTTTTTTAATTTGGTTGATTTTTTTATTGTTGTTGAAGAATACTGCCGCTATTCTGATGAAACTGAGACAGAAATTTCCAGTAGAGATAATTTCTGCTTGCCCGCCATCGATGAAAGCGATGGTTTTATTTTCATTTGCGGTGATTTCTTGAAAGTTTTCTTTATTTATTCTGATTATTTTGTTGTTGAAGATGATGTTATCTTCTGCGGAGAATTGATTTAACATTGCTTTAATTTCTTGGGATATTTCTGTGAGCATATAATTTATTTAGTTATGTGTTATATAAGAATTTCTTTTGTTTAGTATAAGGTTGCTTATCTCAAAAGGGTTGCTGTTGTAAAAATTATCCTCCCGGGCCCGTTGTACAGCACTAGGTCTGTACTGGGTAATGGAAAGCAATATGCCCACAAAGGGGCTAAGCTATACCTAATGAGATAAGCAATGTCTAAAGAATGGTCTTATTTTTAAAGTTTATTGAAAAAAAGTAAGATAATAAAAGCCCCGAGGGAGATTTGAACTCCCGACCTGTCGCTTTCTTAAGTCAGAGACTTTACTAGGCGACCGCTATAACCACTAAGCCACCGGGGCAGTATAGCTTATTCTGAAGAAGTTATTTATATTAGTTTCGGTAAAAAATAAGAAAGTAAGCCCCTGCCGACAAGCAAAGGACAAAGTCCTTTTTGCCGTCAGGAACTTTCGTTTTACTCAAGCCCCTGCCGAGATTTGAATTTCCGCTCAATTAAGAGTCTCGGGATCTCTGCATCTTTGGAAATTAACCAAGTACCAATGCAACGCTCTTTTGCGCTATGCGTAAAACTTTGTTTACACAAAGTACCGCTGAGCCACAGGGGCATAAAAGTAAAAAATCAAGAAATCTTATTTAAATTATTCGGTTCTTCTTGGCGGAGGAGGTAAAGGCAATTCTTCATGAACTTCAGAATTTTCTTTTTCTTCTTTAGGTTTTTCCTGACCAAACAACAAAGTATGTTTTACTTCTCCCGTTTTTATTGGAGATTCAACAACTTCAGATTTTTTCTCTTCCATTGTCATTAATTCTGGATGTTGCTCATAATATTGATTTAATTTTGTTTCAAGCAAATTAGCTTTTTGTTTCATGAGATTAACTTGTTCAGGTGACAAATTTTCTACCTCTAATAATTCTTCTTTTAAAACAGATAAACGTTTTTGTAATTCTTTTACTCTAACCATTTCATTTTCGTTTAGAGGAGCTCTCTTTTCAGCAACTTTTTCTCTAAGTACTGGATGTCGAGTATGCTTTGGTTCCTCTTCAGCTTCTTTTTTCCTTTCCACTGCTCTTAATTTATTTTTTAATTTCTTATCATTAATTTCTAATTCTTTCAAAACTTTTTTACTTAATTCTACATCCCCTTTTGAACCTTGTTTAGCTAAGAATTCTCCTAACAAGTGAGATAGTTTGTTTACTTTTTTATCTAAATGCTTATCTTCGTAAGTTGTAAGTTTCTTTTTCAAACTGACAATTTGTTTTTTTAATGCCTGAACTTTAGTAGATTCTTCTTTTTTCTTTTTTAACAACTCTTTTTCAGATTCAAGCACAAAACCCAATTTATTTTCTAAATGAATGATTTCTTTTCTTAAAGTTAGTCTGGGAACTTTTTTCTGAGATGATAAATATTTGATTTCATTAATTTTTTTGACAATTTCTAATCTAGAAAACTTTGATCTCTCTTTATCTAAATACTTTGCTGCTCTAAATAACAATTGTTTTGTTTTCAATGAACCCATCTTTTATCAAAAGAGTCCTCGTTTCTTTGTTGCTGCACTTGGTGGTGGCGGTGGGAAATCTAAGCCTGCGCCAGGACTTTGCATTTGTGCTGGCGGTGCAGTTCTTGGTCCAGGCATTGATGGCGCTCCCATGATGTGTTGCGTACTTGGCATTGGATGGGGAGTTTGTTGAGGAACAGTTTTTTGTGGCACAGTAGTTTGTTTATTCATAAAATCTTCTAATTTGTCGGAAATAGCCACCATCCCTTTAGCAATAATTTCATTCTGAGTAAGAATTGTTTCCACTTTATTTTCTAAAATTTTAATAGTTTTATGTGGGTCTTCTTCATTAGTTTCATCTAAAGCTTTTGCGAAAACTGTATTTAATTCATGAATTGAATCTTTCATACTTTCAATTTCTAGAATCAGTTCGTTAATTTTTGTTTCTGGTTGGTTAAGTTTCTTTCTTAACAACTCAACGTCATCTTTTAAATCTGCCAATAATTTGTGAGGGAGAAGTTCATATTCTTCATCTATCATTTTATATCACCACGCTTTTTTATTTTATTGTTAGTTTATTAGTATTATAATATACCAAAGTCTATGTGTTTGTTAATATAATTTTGTTTATAAATGTTTGTAAAAAACTAACAGTTTTTTTAAACACAAAGAAACCTATTGTTTCTGCATTCGTTAACAACAAAAAAACCAACACTTTAATATATTCCAAATAATTTCTTTAATTAGATGTTAGACATAATCCTAATTACCATTGCTTTCATTGTTCTATTTATAGCTTCTTACATTGACATTCGAACAAGAGAAGTTCCGGACTGGTTAAATTACGGATTAATTTTCTCAGCTTTTGGAATACGAATAATTTATTCATTTAGTTTAGGTTGGGAAATTATTTTAAGTGGTATTTTAGGATTTATAGTTTGTTTAGGATTAGCTTTTCTTTTTTACTACACCAACCAATGGGGCGGTGGTGATTCAAAATTATTAATGGGGATGGGAGCAATAATAGGAATAACTTATCCTTTCGATGCTAGCAGTTGGAATTTATTATTTTTCTTTTTGGCTTTGTTATTTTTGGGAGCAATATATGGATTAATTTTTATGGTCGGAATTGCCGTCAAGAAAAGAAAGATTTTCATGAAAGAATTTATTAAATCTGTAAAAAGTAAAAAGAAGTTATCTTTATTTTTAATAATCTTAACTATTATTTTAATTGTTTTTTCAGTTTTAAAAATTTATCTTTGGCCGTTAATATTTTTCCCTTTAGGATTATTTTATTTGTTTATCTCTATTAACATAGTTGAAAAAACTTGTTTCTTTAAGAAAGTTAAACCTGAACATTTAACCGAAGGGGACTGGTTAATTGAAGATGTTAAAGTTAAGCGGAAAATTGTTATGGGGGCAAAAACTTTAGAAAAAGAAGATGTTTGGAAATTACGTTTCTTAGAAAGAGAAAATAAAATTAAAAAAGTTTTAATTAAAGAGGGTGTGCCGTTTGTTCCTAGTTTTTTATTTGCTTACTTATTATTAATTTTTGGACAGAAAGTTTTTACTTGGGTCTTGAGTTTTTTTGTTTGAACCTTTCCAAACATTTATATACTAAAAAATATTGCTTATATAAGTAATAATTAGTTTAATTAAAAAGAGGTGTATAATATGATTAAGAAAAAAGGATCTTTATCGTTATCAATCAATGCGGTAATAGTTATTGTAATTGCTTTTGTTTTTTTGGGATTAGGCTTGAATTTTATCAGAACACAATTAACTGGTGCTGGTGATACAGCAACAATGGTTCAAGAGCAAATTAAACAAGGGATTATGGATGATTTACGTACAGGAAATAAAAAATTAAGTTTTCCTGCTCAAACATTAACCATGGATAAAGGTGGTTCTGAAGATATTGCAATTGGAATTAAAAATATTTTAAATGGTAATCTTGATTTTACGATTGAAATTAATACCATTGAACATCAAGAAAATCCGGTTGCAACTGCGGAAGAATTGGAAAGTGCAGTGAATTATTTTTATGCTTCTGGACCTTTTGTTTTAAAATCAACAGAGGCGGAAGCTTACAACATCAAATTAATTCCAAAAGATTTAGGGACTTATTTGGTTGATTTAAAAATAATTAATGGAGCCGACAGTACAATTTACGCACAAAAAACATTTTTTGTAACTGTAATTTAGATGAGGTAAAAAAATGGCAAGAAAAACAAATTCAAAAAAACGGATGACGGAAGATCAAGAATTTCAGATCATGAAATTAGTCTTAGACAAGTTTTTATGGTTAGGATTTATAGTAATGGGTTGGGGAATGTATCTTACAATTAAAGATTTTTCTATTCTTCCAGGATTATGGTATTTGATTGCAGGAGCAATAATATTATTATTGTTTTTAGTGATTATTGTTAAAGAATACGAAATCCTCAAATAAATTTTTTATTTTTTTATCTTTTAATTATAAAATGAAGAAAAAAGCAGCGTTAGGTTTATCGGTTAATACTTTAGTAGTGATTATTATGGGGATGGTACTTCTAGTAGGAGGAATGGCCTTATTATACAAGTTTATTGGTGGGGCAGTTGAAATTGAAAACCAGTTAAGTGAGAAAACTAATAATGAACTGGAACGATTGTTGATTAATCAAGGAAAACAGGTTGCTTTACCCTTTCAGGTTGCTGATATTTCTCGGGGAGAAGGGCATGTTTTTGGTTTAGGGATGTTAAATATTGGTGGTGTAGGTGATCAGTTTAATATTTTTGTGGAATTATCTAAAGCACTTGATGAATCTGAAGTTGAATTTACTGCTCCGGAAGCTCTTAATTGGCTTTTGTATTATAAGAAACCGATGACTATTCTTGAAGGTGAACATAAAAAAGAAGGAATTTTAGTTAATGTGCCGAAAGATGGTTTGCTTGGTTCTTATGTTTTTAATGTTAAAGTTTGTACTGCTTTACCATGTGATTCTAGTAATCAATATGGTAACACGCAGAAGTTTTATGTTAATGTTAAATAATTCTCTAAAAGTTTATAAAACAGGTTTATTCTGATATATTTAATGGTTTCAGCAGATAAAATATTAAGAACTTGTAGTGTATGTAAATTGGTTGAAGTAGAGGAATACAATCTTTTACCATCTAATAGTTCTAAAATAGAAGAATTGATTAGTGAATGGTATAAATTAAGCCATTGTTTTTTGTCTCGTAAATGTGCAGAGAATTTTCATGAAGAATATTTTGCAGAAGTTGAAGATATTTATGTTCCTGGATTAAAAGAGGGACAACGTATTTATGAGCGTTGTGAATAATTATTAAATTAACATTTCTTCTAGAAACTTCTTCGGATCTTTTGCTTTACTAACTGCATGACCAATCAAGACGCCTTCTGTTCCTAGTAATAAAGCGTGACCTAAATCTTCTTTAGAATGGATTCCTGCTCCACAAAGAACTTTTGTTTTTGGAGAAATGTATTTTACTGCTTCTACTGCTCGAACAATGATTTCCGGTTTAGCTTCGGTTACAGAAATATTTCCACCAATGAACTCTTTTGGTTCATAAGCAATGTAATTTGGATGGAAAACAGCGATTTTTTTAATCTCTGAAATAGTAGAAGCACAAACAACAGTAACTATCTTTTTATTTTTACACAGTTCTACAATCTCTTTAAGAAATTTTAATGGGATTTTTCTTTCTGAATGATTTAAGATTGTACTTTTGACACCAATTGCTTTTAATTCATCAGCGGGAATTCTGCCTGTATGTGCACCTAAATCTGCTAAGTCTGTATGTTGTGAGAAAACTGTTAAGTTTGTTTTTTGAGCAATTTCTTTAATTGTTAGTAATGATGGTGCGACAGCGATTTGATATTTATTCTTTTTAACTTTAGCAATTTTTTTAGCTAGCTCTAAAGCTTTATTGCCGTAAGATTCTTTGTACGTTTTAAAGTTGATTAAGATTAAAGGTTTCATGTTATTTCTTTACTTTGTATTTAATATTAATATAATCTTGTGGTTCCTCTTTTTTAACTTTGTTGAGCATTCTAAAGAGGTAACTAACGATAATGATAATTAAGATTAACGGTAATAAGAACAATAGTAATTGAAATACTAGAACTATTGCTGTTACGATTACTGCTAAGACAATCAAGGTTACAATCCAGGCTTTAACTCCTCTTACGATAAACATTTTTTAGATAATAACTTAATGATATAAAAATACTTCCCAGGATTATTGTTAGAATAAACATCTTCACACTAATTCCAATAAAGAAATCTATTGGAAAGGTTTGAATTATTAACGAATTTGTTGGGAAGAGCCAATTTCCTTGCGGGAAGAAGATTTTATGGAAGATTGTGAATGTGGAATTGAAGGCGAATAAAGAGAAGAGTAAAATTAATCCAATGGAAACTAAAGTTGTTATTCCTCCATATTTGATTAGTTTTTGTAATTGTTTCTTGTTTCTTTTGTAATGAGTTGTGATTAGAGTTATGATTATTAAACTTAAGTAGAATAAGTAATCAATAAAACTTATTACTTTCTTAACATCTTCTAAATGGGATATTTCATTTGTAGTGTAATTTAAATTTAATTCTTGTTTATTTTCTAGGAAGTTGATGGTTTCTTGTTGATTTTCTGTTAGATTGGAAATTCCTAATACTATTTTGTATGAGAACAATAATAAGAAGATAGGAAGAAAGATACAGAAGATTATTAGTAATGTTTTTTTCATTTCTTAAACCAATAGTACTGCCAAACTCCAGAAAAGATTACAAAAATAATTAAGAATAACCATAAAGATAAGATTTCAGTTTCAACTATTCCCCAGATTAAAGCGAGGATTGCAGTTAGACTCCAAAAGATTTTTAGAATTAACATGATTTGGAAATGTTCTTTTTTCTTACAGAAATATGAAGTTCCACCAATCCCAATTAATGCTGCGCCAATTAAACGGGCGAAAATTAAATTTTCTAATGGAAATCCAAACAATGTTAATGTCCATTTAGTAAAGAAGATTAATGGAATTGCTACTAAGAAATCTACGATGAAATGGATCTTAAACCAGACTCTAAGAGATTTGGAAACTTGTTTCATGTAATTAAGAAATTTAAAGAATTATATAAAACTTACTTTATCTATAAGCGATTAATTCTGGTTTTAATAAAAAATCTCTTAATCTTTCCATTCTTTCCATTTTAATTCCTTCTGAAATGTCACTATGGAATACTGCAGCCATATTGTCAACAACATCATCAACAGTTCCTAATAATTCTGGGTGGTCTTTTAATGCTTGTCCTAAAGGTTTATTGATTAATCTTACTTTTTCGGGATCAGTAATTATTTTTGCCCTTTCTATTAATGTGTTGATTTCTCTTTCAACAGATTCTGAGGTAGTGAAACCTTCATCAACAGCATAATTCATTATTTCTATAAGATTATCATAATCTACCAAATCAATGGCAATTGGTTTAACAGCATTAGGAAATTTTTCAAATTGTTTTACTAAGAAAGGAATATATTCTCCTAATCCAGGACCAATTTCACAATATTGTTTTTTTGGATCTGGAAAAAAGGGTTGTTCTATTCTATACTCAATTATTGGTCTTGAAGTTATAGCAATACTATTCTTATCATATATAGGGGAGGGGATTCTAATACTAGTATGTTTATCATCCATCCACAAAATATAGCCGGATTCTTGATCTGTGATTTTTATGAGTCCTGGTTTACTAATAACTTTTGGTTCCATTTTTAGAAATAAAAATATTAAAAAAAATAAATTAAAAAAAATTTACTCGCATCCGCAACATGAAGAACAATCGTCTGGTTTACAACCATCGTCATCTTTCTTCTCTGTATCAGAACCTTCTTTAGTTTCTTCTGATTTAGCTTCTTCTGGATCATTTACACCAACAACTTTTACACTAAAAGTTAAATCTTTTCCAGCAAGTGGATGATTGATATCAATTGTAACTTTATCATCTTCAACTTTTGTGATTTTTGCAGGAATTTGTTGTCCAGTAGGTGCTTGCATCATTAACATCATACCTTCTTTAGGTTCAGGATCTTTTGGTAATTTGTCTCGAGGAATTTCTTGGACCATTTCTGCTCTAATTGGGCCATAAGCTTCGTCAACTTTAAGAGTGAATTCTTTCTCTTCATCTTTTTTCATTCCTTCTACAGCTTTATCAAAGCCAGGAATTACTTGTTGTGCTCCTACTTCGAAACATAAAGGTGCTTTACCTTCAGAACTATCAAATACAGAACCATCTTCTAATTTACCTGTATATTCTACTTTTACTTTATCTCCTTTCTTAATTTCAGTCATTTTATATTTCCTCCTAATAATGTTTTATTTATTTCTCAATTGTTTTTATAAAGTTATTGGTAATTTTGCAAAGGCAGTTCTTTCATTGTTCCTCGAACTGCGATTAATGGATATTCTTCACCAGGGGCATAAACCATTTTTGCTTCTGGCAAATATTGTTTAATAGTAGGGTCAACAATAAAATTACCTTCAGCAGTAATCACTTCTGCAATTGCATGGGTATCTTTAACCATTTGGTGTTTACCATTATTTATTTGAAAAGCAACATATCTCATTTCTAAATCTGGTGCCAGTTCTTTTAATTTCCCAACTGCAGTTTGACATAGTCCAGTATAAGGGTTGTTACCAGAATTGCTTTTTCTAACTTCTATTCCCTTAACAACAAGTGTACCAGTTTCTAAGATCTCTTGTTCGATTTGTAATGCCAATTCTTCTAATCTTGCTTTCATTTTAATTGATTACCCTAGCAACTTCATTACTTTTTTTAGCTTCTTTTATTAAATATTCAACATAAACTTTTTCAATAGCTCGAATTCCAGGAACATATCTACGGGCTTCTTCAGTAGTTTCTCCTTGTTCTAAATCCCAGAAAGTATCGGCACGAGCATTCATCATATTTGTAGTCATCCCACTTGGACCACGGTTATAACAAGCCATTGTGAAATCCCAAACATCATCATCTGTCCATTCGCTATATCCATTATCTCTCTGTCCACGTTTCTTCAAAATTCTTTCTCCATAAGTGTCATGGATAAATCTCAAATAAAATGCACCCATTTCAACATTGATTTCTGGATCAAACAAATCGTTTGTTCTGAAAGTACTTCTTCCAGTTAATTCTACAAATTGATCTCCCATTAGTTCAGCAATATATTTGCCTGTTCGAGGCATAATTTGCATTAATCCACGAGCTCCGGGTTTACTTCTTGCTCTTACTTTACCATCACTTTCTTTAATAGTTAAAGCGAACATCATTTCAGGATCAATATTATATTTATTTGCAGCTGCTCTTAACAAATCACCATTTTCTTCAGTTCTTTCAATCTTTTCAACCATCCGATGATAATCTCTTCCAGATAATCGATCATAATGTGGTTGTGCTTTTGGATGTAATGGATTATCAATTAATGATTGCTTTTGAGCAGTTAATTCTAATTTTTCTTTTAATCTTTGAATATCTTGATAATCTATTTGTGGTGACTTTTCTTGAATAATGTCTGATAAATTTGGTATATTAAATTCATGAAAGTTAGATTCAAAATCTTCTAAATCATCTGATTCTTCTAATAATTCAGGTTCTACAATAATGTTTCTTAGAGTTTCATTTACTGGTTCTTGAATGAAATCTTTAGTTATATATTCAACATTTTCTTCAGAGAAAGGAATTCCTTGGGAATTAGAATCTTCTGTTGCGTTAGAAATTGCTAAACTTGCAGTTCCGGCTAACAACAAACTTTTTGTCCAATTGAAACCATTTCCAGAAGTTTGTCTAGAATTATATTCTTTCAATCCTCGATTAATTTCAGAAACAACAATTTCGTTCCATTTAACCATTCCTGCACCGGCAGCAGCGTATAAAGCTGTTTGAATTACTGGAGGGGCTTGGGTTGCTTCAATAAAATCTTGCACGCCACTAATATAACCTAAATTAGCAGAAGCTTTAAGCATAATTGGATCTGCAAACTTAGCGAAACTAGGTTGATTTTCATTTACCCAAGTTCCTGCTTGCTTTGTCCAGGCTATTGCTTCTTCTAATTGTTTTTTATGATCCATTTTTATTTTTAATCTCCTTTAGGTTCTAAAACATAAATGTTATCCATACCTGATTGCCAACATCCTAAAATTCCATCGAAATTTGCGTGTTTAAGAACATCAATTCTTTTTTTATAAGCGCCATCAGCATGGGCACCGAAACTTAAAATTGTTCCAGTTTGATGATTTACATTATGAATAATTTCTCCGTGAGCAGTACTTTCTCCACTAGTTGGATGGTCAATAACTATAATTTGTCCTGGTTTAATGTCACAAAAATTAGTCACTTTTGTAAAATAATTATTTTCATGAGGAAATTGTTCGATTTCTTTATAATGTAAACTTCCATCTCTCATTTGATGAGTAGGAACTTTATATCCAGCTTGCACTAAAGAGTCTCCAACAAACTGGTTACATTTATTTCTGTTTTTTAACCAATTAATTTTTGTTCTTCCTGGTTCGGTATTTCCAGTTAATCCTTCTAATGGACTAGTTGGTGCATTTATTTTAGCATAATTACTTCCTTGAGAACTTGCTCTAGATTGAGCTGCATTAGCAACATTTTGATATTCGCTTCTTGAATTATTGTTTGAACATTGAGGTAGATTTACTTCTGGGGCTGTTCTAGTTTGTCTTACTTGTCTTCTTTCTCTAGTTTGTCTTTGTCTAGTTCTTCCAAATGAATTTGGTCTACTGTTTACTTCTTCTATAGTAAAATAATCTTCGGGATTTTCTGGTTCAACGTTTTCTTGATCTGGAACTGTAAATAAGTCTGCAACACTATTAGTTGGATTTTGATAATCAACAATTTCAATTTCAGCTTCCGGTTCTTCATTACATCCTTTAATTCCACCATAACTTAAAGCCATGGCTGCAACTGATAAACCAACAACTAACGGATCTTTAATTCTCTGTAAGAAATTTTTAACAGAACGAGGGACTTTCTTTTTCAAATGTTTGTATTGATTAACAACTTTTTGTCCAAAATCTTCAACTTGAGTCCATTGATCAGCAGCTTTTTGGTAACCTAAATTAGCTAATTTTCCAGTACCTCTAACTGCTGATTCTGATAATCTACAAGTAGTTTCTAAACCAGCATATCCTAAATGGTTAAGTGCAGAAACTGTTCCATTTAGAGTTTTCCAAGCTGCTTGTTTATATTGAGAACTTTCATTTTTTAATATATCTGTAACTTTTTCATCTAATTTTTTATAAGGGGTTAAGCATGCTGTTTCTAAAGCACCATTTTCTTCAAATAATTGATTAGCAGAAGGATGTAAATCTAGGACGAAATCACCTATTTTAGTATCTTCTATCAGTCTTTCAAGCATAATATACTAAGAACTAAGCTTATTTATAAATGTTTCGCTTATTTTGTCACAAACCAGTGGTAACAACAAAGGATGGTAAATATTCTAATAATTTTTTGTAAATAATTTCATATAAACCTTGTTATGTCTAATTTAGAATTCGGGCTAAAAAGATAAAAACCGTAAGATTTACTTTAATGCTTCTTGTTGCTTTAGAATTGCTTGATTCAGTTCATATTGTGCTCTATTGTAATCCGCATTAACTCTATGAACAAAAGATGTATTTTCTGCATTTTCTGCATATTCTTGTGCTTTATTCAAATAGTCTGAGATATCAACTGAAGTTCCTTTTGTTTCTAACATCTGATTATTATTCTCAACAATTTCTATTAATTGTAAATATTGTGCTTTATTGTAATCTGCATTAACTCTATGGACAATAGATCTATTTTCTGCACTTTGTGCATATTCTTGCGCAGATTTATTTTGACCATCATCAGAACATCCTGTTCCACCTAAAGCTAATGCTGAAGCCAATATAATGGTTCCTAATGTTCTTCTTATTGTCATAGTATTAAATGTTAATAGAATTTTTATAAATCTTTTGTGTCATTTATTACTTTGAAGTTGATTTGAGTGGCGTCTGGTTTATGAACTTAGAATAATTAAATATTTAAAATTGTGTAACTTAGACTAGTTTCTTTAATTCTTCACTAATGATTTTCCCAGAAACTTTCCCTGCCAGAGCTTTCATACATTGACCCATTAAAGCGCCGAAGGGAGCATCTTTATTCTTAGAAACTATATCTTTAATAGTTTCATGAACATCTTCAGTAGAAAGAGATTCATAATTCTGCAAGTCAAACTTATTTTTAATCATATCAATCAAAACATCAATAACAATATCTTTATGGATTTTATCTTCATGCAAATATTTGAACAAATCACGATAATTATCATCAGATAATTTACTTGCATCTAACTGATATTTCTTTTTAATTTCAATCGGCATCGAAATTAAAGTGTCAACAATAAAAGCAGGTTTGAATTTAGGATATTTTTTAACCAATTCTTCAAACAACTCTGAATAATTTGATTTAGCAACATGATTGGCCATATCTGAGTTTAAACTTAATTTCTTTTGATATCGCTCAGCTCTTTCTGAAATCAATTCCGGCAATTCAACAGCATGTGGATCTGGTTTGACCAAAGGTACATCGGTTTCTGGATACATACGAGCGGAACCGGGCATTGGTCGCATAAAAGTTGTTAATCCGTTTGCTTCTGCTTTACGAACTTCTTTTGGCACTCTTAAAAATAATTCTTCTGCTCGTTCATAAACAGCAGATAAAGCTAATTTACATTTATCTTTTAAAGCAGCTACTAAAACGAAAGCATCTTTATCTTTACATTTTAGTTCTTTATTGATTAAATCAACTTCATCTTTAGTAATCCCATAATTTGGTAATTCGTCGGAATGAAAGATTCCTTTCACGCCAGCTTTAATTTTGGCTCGGCCAGAAAATTCACTGCCAACTCGATAATTGGGTTGCAATTCTCTACCAATTAACCCGGAGAAACCATTTAGTTTAATTGCTAGAACTTTTCCTTTGATTTTAATTGCAGATGCAATTACTTTTGCTTCAGATTTAGATAATAATTTCGTGATGTCATAAATCTTAAATTCGTTTAATTTTATTTTTTTCAGTTCTTCTTTAATTTTTAACAATTCTTGTTGTCGTTTGATTTCTAAATTTACTAAAGTTGGAATCATTTTGAGGTCTTGAGCGCCTTTAGCTTCTATTCTATTTCCTCCTTTAATGGAAACATTAACATCTTGTCGAATTGTTCCTAAACCTCGTTTTACATTGGGTAATGAACGAAGTAACATTCCTAATTTTTTAGCTGTTTCTTGAGCTTGTTCTGGAGTCTTTATGTCTGGTGCAGTACCAATTTCAATTAAAGGGATTCCTAATCGATCTAATTTGTAGATTTTTTCAGTTTCAGTTTCGGAAACAATTTTACAAGCATCTTCTTCTAAGGAAATGTTGTCAATTCTAACTATTCCCTCTGAAGTTTCAACTTCTCCATTTCTGGCAATTAAAGCTGTACGTTGAAATCCACTGGTATTAGAACCGTCAACAACAGTTTTCCGCATCACTTGGACAACTGGAGAAACATTTGCGTTTACTAATTTAGATAATTGTAAAGTTGTATAAAGAGAATTTTGGTTCAAAGCATGTGGTGGTTCGGAATCAGTTTCAACCAAACAAGTAGTGTCTGAATAACCTTGATAAACAAAAGTTTTGTTTCTAATTTGTTCTTGTCTTGCTGCTATATCAATTTTTCCGGATTCACCGGCAGAAGCTCGCAGTTTTCTTTTTAGTTCAAAATCAGGCTTATCATCTCTTAGTAAAGTTGGACAATTACAGAATAGTTTCTTTCCTTCTAGTTGTTGATGTATTTCGATACCACACTTCAAACCTATTTTTTGATAATCCATAATAAAGAGAATGTGGTGCTTGTTTAAAAAGTTTTAGATTGACACTTTTGCTTTTATTTACCATAAATTTATAAATCTCTCTTTTAATTAATCTTAAAATGACAGGATATGTAGCTTTATATAGGACAGGATCAGATAAACTAATTGGATCTTCAAGAGCAGAAGTTGCTGACGGGATGATTGTAGGTTTAGAACTTGGTGATAAAGTTTACACAAAACAAGTTACAAAAGAAGAAGCTGATGCAATTAAAGCTAGTATTGTTAATCGACCTTTATCTCCAGGTGTTGAAGCTATTCTTAATAGAAACAGATAATCTTCTAAAAACATATTCCATAAATACCAAAATTATATAAATGACGTATTAATTCTAATAAAAACACGTAGGTGAATATACAATGTTTTGTCCTGAATGCGGATCTATATTAAAACCAAAAGTTAAAGCTGGAAAAAAAGTACTTTTTTGTAGTTGTGGCTTTAGTAAAGCTCTTGATGAGGAAAGTTCTACAGAAATTAAAGAAACAGTAAGTGTAGGAAAAAAAGTAGAACTTGTTGAAGATGTAGAAGTTTATCCCAAAGTTAAAGTTAAATGTGAGAAGTGTGGGAATAATGCTGCTTACTATTGGTCTCAACAAACTAGAGGTGCAGATGAGCCAGAAACCAGATTCTTTAGATGTACTAAATGTAGGTTTACTTGGAGAGAATACGCATAATGAAAGAACTTATTGAGAAACTTTCTGCAGATGATTTATTTAAACAATGGCAGAAAGAACATGCTGAAAATTTTTTATCACATTTCTTTGTACCTTTAGATTCTAAATTTAACCTGAATTCTAGTTGGGAAATTGGATATCATGCTAATGATAAGATTACTGTTTTTGTTTTAAACGAAAATGGTTTTGAAATCAAACCAGAAGATAAAATTTTTAAGAAACCTAACGCTGAAGTTGAACCTTTAAAGTTAGAGGAAGTGAAATTAAGTTTTGAACAAGCTTTAGAAATCTTTAAAGAAAAGTTTCCAGAAACATTTCCAGAAGCAGTTCTTGGAGATGGTTTTTTGATTTTACAAACATATCAGGGAAAAACTGTTTGGAACTTTACATTTATAACCAAACAATTAAAATTTGCTAATTTGAAAATTAGTGCTGTTGATGGAAATGTTGTTGATTCGCAGGAAGTTGATTTAGTACAGAAAAAGTAGATAGATGTTCTTAGTATTAAAATGAAACAATTAATGAATCGTAATGGTATTTTAAATTTAATTACAATTTTAATAGATCAACATCCTAGTGCCACTGATTTTTTGGAAAGACATTTATTACATAGTGGGGGTGTTTATGATATTTCTAAAGAAACAACAAAAAATATTTGTTCTAAATATCCCGGTTTGAATGATAAATTAATTCCAGAAGAAATTGCTTTAGCTAGTGGTTTGCATGACGTTGGAAGGATTTTAAGTGCGAATCAATTGTTTCATGAGTTAAGAGGAGCAGAATATATTGAAAAAAATGCTTTAAAGTTGGGTGTAGTAGATTCTGAAATTGATGCTTATCGAGTTGCACAAATGTTTAGACCACATTTTCTTGTTTATGAACAATTTAATGATTCAAATAATTTTGAAGCAAGAAAAGATTTTGAATATTTAGATTCTTCTTTGTTGTTACCAAGAACTTGGCCGGAAGCTATTGTTGTTTATTCTGATTTAAGTCTTGTAGATGGGGAACGAGTTTCTGTTGATGAAAGGATAATTGATATTGAACGAAAATATTCTAATACCTCTAATGATATTATTCATTCTTTGGAAAAAGGAAAAACAAGATTGTTAAAACTTGCTGAAAGAGTGGAAAAATTAGAAAATGGAAAAATGAATGGTGCAGAAATTATGCAGTATGGATTCCTTTGACTAAAACCTTTAATAATTATTTTGCAAATAAACTTAAAATTTTTCTACCTCTACAAAAGTAGTAATGGGACATATCTGTTGCGAGTAGTAAATCGCAATTATACTTTTGTAATGGTATCGGGTTAGAGAATATATTTTCCATCTCCACATTATTTATAAAGAAGTTCGTTTTCTAAAAAAGTACTGATAGATGTTAGGAAGCTGCAAGGTTTCCGGCTCCTTCGGAAAAGATTTTTTTTCCGTTGGATGTTTCAAAAAGAGGTGATGGATGACTACAAAAACAAAAAAAATTTCTTATAAAGCAATGATGAGTTGTCATACTCTTAGTTCTTTCACAAAGAAAAAGAAAGTTGTTGAAGAAGAGGAAGAAGAAGAGTTTTGATTGTTTTTTTTATTATTTAATAATAGCAGGGCCATAATCTATTACTCTGATTCCGTCTTTTTCATATTTACATAACATCCATAATTCTTTTCCTAATAATGATCTGTCTTTACCTAATAATTTATTAGTTGGTGCTTCTATATAGGCATCAGCTGTTTTGATTCCAAATTCATTTTTTGTAACAACTTTAAAATTTGTTGAATAAGATTCTTCTTCTAATTTTGTTCCTGTTTTAAAATCAATAACGTCAGCTGTTTCGTTTCTTGGTTCACATTCAGTAACTAATACACCATTTACAAAAACATACTCATTATTATAATCATTATTATCATTCTTTTCATTTTCTAAAATATACTCGGGTGATGTTCGCATTTTACCTTCTTCTAATTTTTGAGCCATTTTTTTCAAATCTCTTTCAAAGCTATTGTCTCTTGGATCTTTTACTGATTCTGTAGTTAATCTATATAGTCCTCCCTCTACTTTTTCTTGGATAGAAGTTTGCCATTCAAATGTATGAAATTCAGAAAGGTCATTTTCATAATCTCTATCTAAAGCATTAACTACTACTGAACATAATGCTCCAAACCATAATCCACCAACAATGAGATAGTCTGAACACTCCATTTCTCTGCTAATTTGGTGATTTAAAGCAATACTACCTAATGCTCCTGCAGTTAATGTGAATAATGCTTTTTTGATTAATCCGAATCCTTTTACTCTAACATAATCTTCAATATCTCCTTCATTTAATTCAGATAATGAATTTAGAACTCTGTTCGGATTTTCAAATGTTTTGCTATTAAACTTTTCTAATAATAACTCTAAATTTTCTTTTTTGTGCATATCTCTTTCAAAATTATTTTCATTTATAAACTTTTTGTTTATGTTGTCACTATTTAGTGAATCTGTTTTTCTTTTCTTTTAATATCGCACAACAACCTTTAAATAATAATAAGTAATCCAGAATTTTATGGATTTTAGCAAGCTAGCGGACATTTACGAAGAACTAGAAGAGACTGCTTCAGGTAATAAAATTAGAGAAATTCTCGCTGAATTTTTTAAAGAAATTCCAAAAGATGAGATTAGAATTATTTCTTATTTAACATTG
>JABJOX010000048.1 GCA_018664115.1 Candidatus Woesearchaeota archaeon | reverse complement strand
TCTTGAGAGATAGAAGCATAAGCATCCCCTCGTTTAACCATATACGCAGTTTGTGCTTCTCCTTCACTTGGAGCTTGAACAATTGGTAAACCCAATAATGTAATAATTCTTTTAGCATCAGCAATCATATCTTTGTCTAACTTAACAGTTCTAGAAGCAAATTTGCGCATATCTTCTAGATTACCCGCTTCTTCTGCTTCTTTTAATTTCAAAGAAGCTTCTTTTTTAATCGCCGTTCTTTTTTCCCAAGTTTTTAATTTTAAATCCGGCGCTTTCCCATCAAAAACAAATACTAACTTTAAGCCTTCTTCCATTAAAGAAGTTGTTCTGTTAAATAAACCAATTAAATGAGAAGTTACTCTGCCTTGAGAATCTGTTAACGCAGAACCATCAATCCCCCTAATTGTAGTTAAGAATTGGTAAAGCATGTTCATTGAATCTATTGCCACAACTTTACCTTTTAAATCTCTGATAGCTATTTCATTTCGTACAACTAAATCTTTGAATTGTAATCCCATAAGAGGTCATATTAGTTAGTTATTAAAAAGCCTTTTGGTTCATTCATTCACCATTATTTATTTTCCTAACCACAACGTTTTCAAAAACTCCAGACTCTAACATCTCTTCTGCTTTCTTAGTAATCTCGTTAGTGTACAAGAACAATAACGGCAATTTCTTAACTTGTGCTTCCATATAAGCTGCAGAAATGTCTTTCTCATCACACTTACTTTTAGATTTAGCTTTACAGAAATAAATAATATGCCCAACAGCAGAAGGAACTTTTACAGAATAATTAATTTCTGAATTCTTTCTAATAACATCTTTGTTCTCAGTCAAAATTCTTAAACCATCAAAGAATACTTGCACTTGTGGAGAAAATTCATCTTCAACAACTTTTTTCTTCTTCCGAATGATTTTTTCTTTAACTTTCTGTAAAAAAGGTTTCTTTTCCTCAATTGATTCTTTCTTTTGTTCTAATTCCTTCTTTTCTTCAATAACTTTTTTCTCTTCAGTTAATTTCTTTTGTTTTTCTTCTTTAATTTTAACTTCTTCTTTAACTTCCGCAGGCTTGTCCGAGGATTCAGAATCTTTTGATTCTGTAACTGATTTTATCTCTTCTTTTTCTTTTAACTCTTCTTCCTCAATGGGTTTAGCTTCTTCTTTAATTGAAGCTTCTGGTTCTTGTTTTATTTCTTCTACAACTTCTGGTTTTTCTTTTCCTACTACTACTTCTGCTTCTTGTTTAGTTTCTTCAACTTCTTCTATTTGTTCTTCTACCTTCTCTTCAACTTCAGGTACTTCTTCCAATGGAGCAGTTACAGTTTCTTTAACCCCAGTTAACAAAGTCCCAATCATTTGATTAGCTTCATCATTACTAAGCAAATGCCACTTCCAAAATAATTCAATCTCTTCCCCAACTCGAACATTTAAAGGAACAGCAAAATCCGGTAAATTTCTTAACCCCACTCTTTGAATCAGTTCTAAATTAGATTCACGAAGAATATTTTTCTCTTTCAATTGGTCTAAAACCAATAAATCTTTTGAATTAATATTTCCAGAAGCAAAATCATATAATTGAGATTCTTGTCCCGGAAGAAAATATAAAGGGCTCCCGCCAATCTTTAATTTAGAAATTTTAACTTTTCCTTGTGAAGATAAATCCGATAAATGTGCTGAAGCTAACAATATATCTGTATTAATATTCTTGGCTACTTTGGTAGGCAAAGTAGGTCCAGTTACTTTCAGAAAATTCAATATTTTATCCTGATCTAGCATGAGATTATATTACTATAAAGGGTTTATATAGTTTTCGAGTCGCCAGAAGAGAAAACTTCCAAAACTATAGTTTTGATAGTTTTCTAGCCTGTAAGGGTAAGAAAACTTCTAGAACGACCCAGTAAGGATAGTTTTCGAGACTAAAAAGAGAAAAAATAATAAAAATAACTAAGGTCTTTTCCAAGCAATCTCGTAATAAGTAACATCATTCTCAGCGTCAACTACCGCCATTAACAATCTTTTCTTAGTACTATGCGCAACTCGATTCTTAGCAGAAAATTCATGCCAAGTTAAAGTTGAAGCTTCATTCACTGGAAAAACAATCCATTTAGCGTGATCCTCTCCTGGTTTAACGCCACGATCATAAACTCTGAAATCTGCACCAAACTTTAAAGCCGTTTTAATAATGTAACCCCGATTACGCATATCTTTAAAGACACAATATCTAATCTGAAAATTTGGTTCCAGCTTCCTTGCTTTTTTAACAAACTGTTCAAAGCTAACTTTTCTGCCCGCTTCACTTTTAACATCAAGTTTACCTTTCTCCATTAAATAATATGCTTCTAATAAAGATAATTCAACTTTACCAGTTTCTGTTAATGTTCCAAAACGAGATTGATTATAGAATTCTCTCGCTTCATCAGTTACTTCAGTAACTACTCTTTCACCACCTAAGATTGCTTTCACTACTACTCTAGCTTTCTTAGATGTTGTCTCCTTCTCTTGATCTAATAAAGTTTCAGCTACTGCTGCTTTCTTAGACTTCGAAGACTTTTTAGTTTTCTTAGTTGTTGTTTTTACCATAACCCTAATTTAAACAAAATCATTTTTAAAGGTTTCTAAAAGAAACCCCAGAAAAATTAAATTTTGATATGGTTTTGTGTTTTTAATACAAAATATTAAAATAACAATATATAAATAAGATAACCATTTACTTAAAAAAAGGTGATACACATGAAACAAATATTTGTAATATTAGCAATCGTAATTCTAAGTTTATTTATTATTGGTTGTAACGAAACTGTTGAAGAACTTCCCGTAAAACCAGAAGGAACCCCTGAACCAGCAGCTGAAGAACCTATTGAAGAACCGGTAACAGAAACAGCACCAATTGAATTAAAAGTAATTAAAGTTACAGGAGAAAACTATAAATTCATGATGGATGGAAAAGAAAATCCTGAAATTAAAGTTAAAGTTGGTCAAAAGATCAAGATTGAATTTACCAGCACTGAAGGTTTCCACGATTTTGTGATAGATGAATTAGAAGCAAAAACCGATAAAGTTAATTCAGGAGAATCAACTTCTGTAGAATTCGTAGCAAATCAAGCTGGAACATTTTCATATTATTGCAGTGTTGGCAAACATAGGGATTTTGGAATGGAAGGCACATTCATAGTAGAATAAAATGGCTCTTCAAAATATAGCATTAGAATTGGTCTTTATCTTTGGAATCACTAACATTATTTTTTTATTGTTAGTATATTTCTCCTGTCGTTGTATGGGCGGTGCAAAAATAACTCAGAAACTGTTTAGTAAAGTTTGGTACCAGAAGTTTTACTCAAAACATTGTTATTTCTGGTGGGGATTCTTTTTATCAGTAATCTTGCATACTGTTCTTGCATTCTACTTGTTTGGCTTCCCTTTTTAATTAATTTTTTTCTTTAAATTATAAAATATTCTAAAAGAAAAATTCTATTCAACCTTAAATCTTAAACCAGTAACATAACCTTGATGGCCACCCTTAGTATGCCCAGTTAATGAGTCCATAAAGTCAACAGTACCAAATGATTGTAATACTGGTGCTGTTCTTCCTGCTAAGAAATCTCTTTTTTTATGGTCTCTTTCATCTATTTTTCTTAATTGCTGCATTTCTTCCCAATGTTCATCCATTGCACGATCTTCAGCCATTAAATAATTATCAAGATCATCTTCAGTTTGATTAATTCCATTAGATTCTATTCTTTTAGGTTCTTTTTTCTCTTTCTCAGCTTTCCTTTCCTCTGCTGCTTTTCTCATTGTTTCTGTTTCTGCATCATATCTTTTAAGGTCATCTTCATATAATGATTCTAAATATTCTGATTTTGGAATTGCTAATGATACACCAACTTCTTTTCCATCATAATGTCCTGTAATATGATCAATAGCTAATTCATCATTTCCTAAAGTTCCTCTATTAATGCCTGTATTAAGCAAAACATATTTTGCTCCCCTTTCTTTTGCTAAGTTCATTGCACTATCATAAACTAATGCCGCCCATTCTTCTAATTTAAAGTCTCTAATATGGCTACCAGCATTAATTCCGTCAACAAGAAGATACTTTTCTCCAGTTATTTGTTCTTGATTTTGACTGTCTTCTGACCTATGATAACGTCCTCTTCCTTCAATAGAATATGCTTCCCCTACAACAACCATTCCAATTGAATCCCCTTCTACTAAATTTCCTTGTGCATCTCTCTTTTTAGGAATTATATTCATCATTCCTAATGATTCGTGTAACATATATCCAAGAGATGCCTGTTTGAAATTTCCTCTGGGATAAAGTGAATGTGATAGTGTTCTTATTGTTTCTCCTAAATCTTTTATTTCTCCTTTGTGCATCCTCACTTCTAAACCATCAAATCTACATTCTTCAGTTACTGGTGTTTCTATTGAACCATAACTTTGTCCAAGATTGAAAATACTAGGGAATTGTTTTTTATCTCTACCAAGTTCGATTATATGTTGAATTCTTTTTCCAATTGCAGCTCTGTCTTGAGATAAATAATTTTCATTCTTGACTTTTTGCAGGAATAATAATTCATCAAATTCTAAAGGAGAAGTATCTGTTCCAAAAAATTCGCTTGTTTCTTTTATCCATCCTTGTTTTAATGAATCTTCCCATTGTTCAAGTGCTTCTGGGTTCATGTCTATTGTTGCATAATCTTCTGATCTATGGTGTTCTCTATTAGCCATTGCATATGCTTTAATTAGTTGTTCTTTTTCAAACAAATTTAAATTAGAATTTACAATTGGTTCTAATTTGCTAACTACATCTCTCATTTGTAATTCTACAATTGGTTCAAATACTTCTCTTACAGCATCATAGTCCATTCCATTTCTAACACCACTAAGTAACACCCACAGATCATGTTGGCTTGCAATACCATTCATAAGTTTTAAAGATGTCCTGGCATGTTTCCAAGGATTAATTCCTAATTCTTTTGAATCGCTATATTCATGTATGAAGTCTGCATCTCTACTGATGTCAATAGCTCTTTCACTTAATTTCTCATTTCTTTTCTGTGTACCATCATCAAAATAAGCAACAACTCTTAAGAATTCATCTAAGTTACCTCCTCTTAGTGCAAGGTAGGCACTTGTTGAAACCTTATCTATCAAATGTGGTCTTTCTCTGCCAAAGTTTGTCATTTGTTCAAGCCAAGAATTAAATTTATCTGGCATTTCTTCTAAGACTTTTAATCCATGATCAAAATAATCTCTAAATTCTTTTCCAAAAACTTTTGCAATATTTAATCCAACAGTATGATATTTTTCTCTTTGTTCGGGAGTTAATACTTTAAACTCTTTTCCGGTTCTAAATAAGTAAGTGGTAGCACATCTTGAGTTTACACTTGCAAGATCCACTAAATATTGTAAGAAAGGTTTTCTATCATTCTTTGTATTTTCTAATATACTGTCATCCCAGTCTTTATTTATGGAACGCAAATAGGTTGTGCCACTTGTTTTTAATTTTTCTAACATAATTGCTTCATCAAGTAATTCTGGTAAAATGGGAGCAAGTTCTGATTGACTATGTTCAGCAATCTTGTCAACAATTGCTTTATATCCAACATCGCTTTTTGATGGTGATCCATACCTTACGCTTTGCATTGCTACTGCAAATAATTCTAATGCTTTTTCTTTATGTTCTCCCGCTTTTTCAAAATATTTTATTACTTCAATTGATTCTTCTGCATCTTTAAATTGGAAAGCAGCATAATCAGCAGGAAATTTTTGTGCTTTTGCTAAGAAGAAATAAGTGTCAACAACTTCTTTTGATTCTGCACTTAATGCCCTAACAATCTCTGGAAGTTTTCCTAAATAATCTTTCATAACAAAGCCGTTGTTAATGCCTGCTCCGAGCATTGTAAATTCTGCCATTCTATCTTCTAATGGTGATCCTCTAAATATTCTAATGAAATTTTGCACTTCATAATCATTTAAAGGATAATCTTGAAATGTACTATCTTGGCCTTCTTCTTTCTCAGCGTGTAAATTTGCTCTATGTGCCTGCATTTTCGCCACAGCCAATACAACATTATCAGACTCTTCATGTAAAAATTGAAAGTATTGGTTGAAAACATGGCCAACCATAAATCTTTTTGTTCCTCCTTGAAGGACTGGAACTTCAGACATTGCTTTAATCACATTAAGACTTAAATCTGCAACTTTTCTAAACTCATGAGGATCATTTTGTACAAATTCTCTAATTGCCGGTGCAAGTTGGGATGAGAAAAAATCATATGGTGGTAAAACGCCCTCTTGGTCAAGTTCTTCTTTGGTTGTTGAATTTTGAACAGAAGATAATTTTGCAGTACGCTCTTCTTCACCAATTGACCACCAATATGCAACTGTCTTTAATCTTTCTTGTTCTGCTTTATCTTTGAATTCTCTATATTGGGAATCTAATTCAGAAATAATAAATTCTATATTGGCCTCTCCATTCTTAATAATTGTTGATCTATCTGATCTAACTATTTTTGTATTATTCGTGTTTTCAGCCATATTGTTATGAAAATGGCGCCCTATTTATAAATTTAATGAGGTTGTTCTTACTTTTAAGTGTTAACCCCCACTTTACCTTTTAACAAACAATCCACACCAACACATTGCTCCCCTTCCATCAACCGGTTTCAACCAGGTAGTATGAGTTTTAAAATTGCAAGGACAAATTAATTCTATATCTTTTTTACGAGTTCCATCTCGTAACCTACAGGGACAAAGTTTCAAACCAAACTTTTTCTCATTCAATAAAACACCCTCAATAATTGTATCCACATGCGCTTTATCAGGATTAAGAATAAAATCATTCCCCTCACAAAAATGAGACCAAACTTCCCTCAATTGCTCAGCATCCATCTTACAACCCAGTTAAGTTCTTAGCTTCTTCTTTGTCAACCTCGACGTAAGCATTCTCTGCTTGACAAGTAGGACATTTTGCTGGCCCAGCATTACCAAAATGTATGTCACTACAAACATTACACCTAAAAAATTTCTTATCTACCATTTTGACCTCCTCTAGCTAAAAACTTAGCCGCTTTTAATAAAGCAATACAAGCAGTTCCTGCAGAAATAACATATTGATATTCATGAACACTTGAACAATCACCTGCCGCAAAAATTCCCGGCACAGAAGTTTCCGTACTACAATTAACAACTACGTGACCGTGATCATCAACTTCAAGTAAACCTTTTGCAAAATCAGTGTTAGCAACTCTACCAATCTCAACAAATATTCCTTGAACAGCTAACTCTTTTGTTTCGCCATTGACTTCATATTTCATTCCAGTTACAAACTTATCTCCAAAAACTTCTGTAGTATTAGCATTATAAATAATTTCAACTTTAGAATTTTTCTTTACACTTTCCTGTAAATATTCATGGGCAGTAAGTCTATCTCCCCTAACAACCAAATAAAGTTTGTTAGCAATCTTGTCCATAAAATCAATAGCTTCCATCGCTGAATCACCGCCACCAATAACTGCAACATCTTTCTTAGTAAATAAAGGCCCATCACAAATTGCACAATAAGTGACACCCATTTTCTGAAATTTATCTTCCCCCGTAACACCTAACTTCCGAGGATGAGAACCGGTACAAAGCAAAACAGTTTTTGTAAGATAATCACCTTTACTTGTTTTCAATAAGAAATTTCCATTTTTTTTAACAATTTTTTGAAGAACTGTATCAGTTTGAACTTTAACTTTGTTAAATTTCAATTGTTCTTCCATCTTACTAGAAAATTCAACACCGGTAGTTTCTTTAATTCCGGGATAATTTAAAACTTCCCCAGATTCCATGAACTGACCACCAAATTTATCAGCAATCATCAAATAATTCATTTTCTTTCTAGCAGCATAAATCGCCGCAGTACAACCTGCAATTCCTGCTCCCACAATAATCGTTTCATAAATATTTTCAGCCAACTTTACTCACCTCATTTGTAAGAATCATTTCATTTTACTAAAGATTTAATCTCTTTAAGAATATTTGTAGAATCCAGACCATACTTCTGCCAAAGTTGCATTGGCTTCCCAGATTC
>JABJOX010000035.1 GCA_018664115.1 Candidatus Woesearchaeota archaeon | reverse complement strand
TTTGTTTCTTTATTCTGAAATAGAAAAAATGGCACTTGCTTGGAATGCTAATGATATTTTTAGGGATTATTGGAACGAAAGAGTAAAGAAATAGTTATTAGTTCTATAATCTTTTTATACTCTTAAAAAGATAATTTTTATAATGAAGATTGCAATAATCGGGGCGGGACCAATTGGCTGTTATGCGGGTTACTTACTTGCCAAATCTGGGCATAATGTTTCTATTTATGAACGAAAGAAAGAGATTGGTTTGCCAATACAATGTACAGGTTTATTAACTGCAGATTTTGATCAGTTTGGCTTTGACAAGAGTTCTTTTTTAGTAAATACTTTTTCTGAAATTGAAGTTAATTCTTCAAATAAAAAGTTAGTTTTTAGTGGTAAGGAGTATTTAGTTTGTAGAAAAAAGTTTGATAATTATTTGGCTAACTTGGCGTTGAAAGCTGGGGCAAAGATATTCTTTGGTAGTTCTTTCTTGCGTAGAGAGAAAGAAGATATTGTTGTTGCTGGGGGAGAGACTGGTCAGGAAAAGATTATCTCTCCAGAGATTGTAATTGCTGCTGATGGGCCTTTATCTAATGTAGCTAAATCTTATGGTTTTTATTTAGATAAGAGAAAGAATTATTATGGAATACAGGCCGTAGTTAGGGGCAATTTTAATCCTCAAAGATATCGGACTTATTTTGGTAAAGAGACTTGTCCAGATCTATTTGCTTGGATTGTTCCTGAATCTAAAGATATTGCTCGAGTGGGTTTAGCTACTACTAAGAATCCTCGTTTTTATTTTGATAAGTTCATGTTAGGAAAGAATTTTTCGGTGATGGAAATGCAAGCAGGAACAATTCCTTTATATCATCCTAAACAGAAAATGGTTAGGGATAATTGTTACCTTTTGGGGGATGCTTCTGGATATGTTAAAGCAACAACTTTGGGTGGAATTATACCAGGAATGAAACAAGCACAGGTCTTGGTTGATTGTATTGATAATGGTAAAGATTATGAAGTTGAATTGGGAACTTTGCGGAAGAGAATGAATTTACATTTGCGATTACGTAAGGTGATGAATAAATTTTCTGATAAAGATTGGGATAGTGTTTTGAAATTGCTTGGTCAGGAGAAAGTGCGTAAAGTGTTTGAAGAGCATACTCGAGAGAATCCTTTACCTCTAGTGATGAAGACTTTGTTTAGAGAACCAAGATTTCTGAAGTTTGTTAAGTATTTGTTTTAATGATGTTTAAATATTCTTTATCTAATCCGCCAAGTCTAAAGATAATTACTTCTTGGATATTATTTTCTTTAGCTATTTTTAAATCTTGATTTAATTGTTCTTTAGTTAGGATGGGTTCATTACCTTTCATTCCAATTGCAATTGTTCCGAAAGAAGCAATGAAGTTATCTTGATGTAATTCTTTGCCTCTTTGTAATTCTTTTTTGAAGAAATCTTTATTGAATGATGGATGCATGGAGTGATAGAACATTTTGATGATTTTTGCTTTTTCATTGTTATAATGTAATCCCATTTTTTCTAAGAACCAATCTTTCTTTTTTCCTTCTGGATAATATTCGCAAAGGTAAATTTTTCCTTTATGGTTGTTGATAAAGTTTTTGATTAATTTTTTGTTTCTGGAAAAGTTAAGAGATTGGGTTAGGAATAGGAATGGATTTTTAGTTAAAGGCCATTCTAGGTCTAGCATTGTTGATGTAGGGTTATTTTTTAACTCTTCAAATATTCTTTTTAATGCTCTTCTTTTAGTAAATGGAGAAATCCAATATCCTTCTTTTATTTCTAAAGTTGGCCAGTAGATAAATTCTTTAATGAATTTGTTTTTTATAGTTGATTTGATCTGGTTGAACTCGTTTAGTGATTTAGCAGCCAAATATAATTTTGTAGGGAAAGTGATTAGGTTGAGTTTGTTTAGATTTTCTTTTGTGGGGAATTCTTCGAAAAAGCTGATTAACATTATAATTAGAAATGTTTAGTGGTTAATATGTTTTTCTAAGAAATAAAAAAAAATAAAAAAAGTTAATTTTCAGCTAAGTTCAAAACTGCTCTTAGTCCAACAACAATTACTGAAGGCACAATAAAAGCCATAATACTTGCTAAAACACTTTCTAAGTAAGGTCCAATGTATTGCACAGCTGCTAATGATCCTTGACTTAAACTGGTTACAACTACAATTGCTGTAACAAACAATACATAACTACTAGTTTCTGTTGGAGTAATGTTAAAAAATCCAACTACGATTCCTGCCAAAATTAACAGACTTGTTAAATATGGTACTGCATTTGCTGGAACTATTGCTGATATTAAACCTAATATCAAAGCAACAATTACACCTGTAGTAAATGCATAGGCAATTACTTTATTTTCAATTTTATTTGCTATTTTCGCCATTTTAATATATACCTCTTTTTTTAAATTGCTATATTCTAATTATGTAGCAATTTTTCTTGTATTGCTTATTAAGAGGGGGATATTTTTAAAGTTATGTTACTATCTCAGAA
Source organism: Candidatus Woesearchaeota archaeon (assembly GCA_018664115.1). Taxonomy (GTDB): domain Archaea; phylum Nanobdellota; class Nanobdellia; order Woesearchaeales; family GW2011-AR9; genus JABJOX01. Next base: position 8,451 of record JABJOX010000035.1, on the reverse strand, counting down.
TGGGAAGTTCGAAAAAAATTAAAAAGAAATAGAAAATAAGATTATTCCATGATTCCATACCATTGGTAAAGTAATCTATCTACAGCTTTAACAAGGTCATATTCCCAGCCAGAAACTTTGATACATGTGCCTTCAACAATTATGCTTGGTTCTTCTGCTAAAGCTAATTCTACTACTGGCCTATTATCTGGATTGTTTTCACAACTGATAAGGTCTCTGTCTAAACAGCCATTACCAGCCTCTGTACAAGAACCAACGGGAATTCGATCCATGCCCTTAACAACGTTAAAACTTAATTCAGATACGGATAAAGTGTAATATTTGTTAACTACTTTTGGATCAATGGCAATGTACACCTCTTCACCAACATTAAATGAGGGGTCAAATTCTCCTTCAATATTAATTTCTTCAACTTCTTTAGGAGCAAAGTGTAATGGTACTTTTAATGTGGTGCCAAATTTATTCATTTCTGTCCACCATAAACCATCAGCTTTGACAAAACTATAACCATTGTACATGTAACCCTCTTCTTCATCTAGGTTACCATTTAGGTTATCTTGGTGTAATTGATCAACATCGATAACTGCAGCAGAAGTGATTCCATTATAAAAGTTAAATCCACCAATTAACAGGCCGAATATTCCTAGAATAACAATAATAGTTATTACAATACTTTTTGCATCTGTTTTATCGTTTTCAGGATTTTCAATATCTTCTTCAATTGCTTTTCCAATGTCTAATATCTCTTCTTTTTCTATTTCTTTTTCCATGGCTTGGCCAAATTTTAGTTCATCCATTTTTTTAAACCACCTGTTATTAGTTGTAATATTAGTTATTTTATATTATTTTCCATTCTCTTTAAATAGATTGTGAGCTTATCTTTAACTTCTTGCTCTAATTCTTTGTCTAGGTGAAGATTGTCTATTTCTTTATTCCAATCAATCTCTGGGAGGGTGGTGATGGTTCCCGTTAATTTTTTACCTATTGCTTTAATGTCATCTTCAATCTTGTGGGCTTCTTTTGTGCCAAACATTTTAGTAGCAGGAAATTTAGTGAATGCATTTGCTCCTGCTTTGAGCAAGAGGCCTACTTCTTCATATCTTCTGGCGGTTGTTCCAGCAATAATCTCTAATTTTGGAAAATGGATTCTAGTTTGGGCAATCCACCACAAGTAATCTTCTGTTTTTGGACCGTTTGTGTTTTCGAATGGAGTTCCTTTAACTGGTTTCAATGCATAGAATGTGATTCTTTCTAGTTTATGTTTAGTTATGAACTCTTTAAGAAGTGAGAAGTCTTCTTTCTTTTCTCCTAATCCGATAACCATAGTCATACTTTTTTGGAAGTCTTTAGTTTTTTCGAACATTTCTTCATAAGGTTGAATGGGTTTATCTGGACAGATTTTGTCGTGTAATTTTGGTTCAATGGTCTCAATACTGGAAACAATACCTTTAACGTATGGTTTGAATAATTCTAAATCTTCTGCTTCAATTACACCAATATTTAACCAGATTTTTTCTCCGTAAACTTTACTGATTAATTTGATTCTATTGAGCATTTCTTCTTTAGAGAAGATTCGATAACCGCCAGTTAAGAATTCTATTCGCCAGCCAAGTTTTTTGCAGAGAAGTGCTTCTACCAAATCTGAGGAAAGAGATCTTTTGGCAGTTTTAGCATGTTGAATTTTATGTTTAATTGTACTTCGGAAACAGAATTGACAAGTGCCAATGTCACAATACCAACTGAGAAAGATACAACGGCCGTACCAGGTAGTGTTTGGAAAATTCTCTTGGTATACTTGATTTGCTTGTTCTATGAGTTGTTGGGTTTCTTTGTGCATAATATACTTATTTTAGAGTTATATTTATAAGGTTTTAGATGTTTATTTAGAGAATGAGAAATCATTTTGGTTTTATGATTAGAAAATGTAAAATGAGTGATTATAACTTTTGTTATGCTTTGGTTGAAAAGACTTTGTCTTCTTATTTTAAAGAATATGGTTTTTGGGATAAAGACAAGTTTAAAAATAATTTTTGTGATAATTATTTAAGAATTAAAATCATGAAAAAAGGAAAAAGAAGGATTGGTTTTTATGAAATTAGTAAAGATGAAAAATGTAAAAATTGTTTATATATCCATAAAGTATTCATTTCTCCGTTTTATCAAAAGAAAGGGATTGGAACATTCTTAATGAACTATTTTGAAACTCTTAATTATAAAAAAATCAGATTAACTGTTTTAAAGAATAACCCTGTTAAGAAATTTTATAGAAAATTAGGGTATAAAGTTATTTCTAAAAAAAATCATCGGCTATTAATGGAGAAAAATATATGACTGGATTTTGGTTAATCAATTTTTAATTAGATCCATGATCAACTCAATTGTTTCTTTCACAGAAATATTTTCCACATCAATGATAATATCTTTGGCTTCTGGAACAGCAAGATACGAGTAACTTTTTTCTATATACTTTGCTGTAGCAGTTTTTTGTTTTCTAGTTAGGTTTCTTTTTTTTGTTTCTTTTAATGAGGCTTTAAGAAAAATAGAAATGAGTTCATATTGCTGGTTTTTCAATTCTTTTCCTAGTTCTTTTTTCAAATCTTTTAAGAATGATTCTTGAAGAAGAATATTTTTTTCTTCTTTGATAAGTTTTTTAATTTTTGGATAATATAATTTATGTGCTTTAATTTTTCTTTCTGTACGTTCTAGATGGTTGAATTTTTCTTTTAATTCTTCCAGATTAATATAATGGAAAGTTTTTAATTTCTTAGAAAGATGTTTACAAACAGTAGTTTTTCCAACTCCTGCTGGTCCTTTAATCAAGATTAATTTTGGCATTTTGAAAGTAAGCCCCTAGAGGGAGTTGCACCCTCGATCTACTGCTTACGAGGCAGTCGCTCTAGCTACTAAGCCACAGGGGCATTATAGGTGATAATAATTTGATTACATTTTAAAGATTGTGGTATTAATTTAAATTCTTGAACCCGCAAATATTTATATACCTGAAATGAATTTCTATTTTTTATGTTTTCTCTAGAAAAAGAAATTAGTTGTTCGGTTTATCCTTTACCAGAGTTGAATAATCCATTTTTACCACACACCATACTTGAAGATGAAGATATGGTTTCAAATTTTGTGGTAAGTTCATTAGATCCGCCTTTTTATCATAATATTTTTGAAAGATTGATTGATAATGGGATCTTAGGTTTAGAAATCAGTAAATATCAACATGGGTCAAGAGTTTTTTATGATTTTTGAACTCACTTAATCTCTTTCATTAACTCTTCGTGATTTTTAAATTTCTTTTGACATTCAAAGCAAACAGGATATTGTTTACTTTTACCTGGTTTTTTTATGATTGTACCTTTAAGTTTTTCTAAGAATAGTTCAGCGATTTTATTACCACAAATTGTACATTTAGCCATTTTAGGAGTTAATTACGTTTATTTAATTTAAACTTAACGTTTATTTACGAAAATAATATAAAACAAACAATCAAATCTACAGCTATGAAGAAAAGAATCGCGATAATTGAGAAAGAGAAGTGTCATCCCGAGGAATGTGGTGATTACCTTTGCGCTAAATTGTGCCCTGTTAACAGAACAGGAAATGATTGTATTCTTCCGCATGAGATTCATAAGAAAGCGAAGATTGATGAATTACTTTGTACAGGATGTAGTATTTGTAGTAATCGTTGTCCTTTTGAAGCGATTCAGATTATTAATCTTCCCGAAGCATTAAACAAAGAGCCGGTTCACAGGTATGGTGAGAATGCTTTTGAATTATTTTCTTTACCTACACCAATTTTTGGACAAGTAACAGGAACGTTAGGTAAGAATGGAATTGGAAAAACTACAGCTTTACAGATACTTGCCGGATTATTAAAACCAAATTTAGGAAGGTATGGTGAAGAAGTTGATTACAAAGAAATTATCAATTATTTTAAGGGTACTGAAACTCAGAAGTTTTTAATGAAATTACATTTAGGAGAAATTAAATTGTCTTACAAATTACAACAAGTAGATTTAATTCCTAAACAGTTTCAAGGAACGGTTCGTGAATTATTAAATAAAGTTGATGAAAAAGGAAAGTTGGAAGAAGTGGCCAAGGAATTACAGTTAACAAGATTTTTGGATACTGAAGTAGGTAAGATTTCTGGTGGAGAATTACAACGAGTAGCGATTGCTGCTTCGGTATTAAAGAAGGGAAACATTTATTTCTTTGACGAACCAACATCATATTTAGATATCAAACAGAGAGTTAACATGTCTCGGTTTATTCGTTCTTTAGCAGATGAAGATACTTCTGTTTTAGTTATTGAACACGATTTAATTATTCTTGATTACATGACTGATTTGCTTAACATTATGTACGGGCAAGAAGGGGCTTACGGAATTGTTTCTGGGGTGAAGAATTCTCGGGAAGGAATTAACGCTTTCTTGGAAGGGTTTCTAAAAGAAGAGAATGTTCGTTTTAGATCTCATCCTATCAAGTTTGAGAAAGTTCAAGAACGGCAAGTAGGTAAAGTTGAAAAGTTAATTTCTTGGAATAAGTTAAGTAAAAAGTTGGGCAATTTTCTTTTAGAGGCCGAGGAAGGAAGTTTAAACAAGAATGAAATTATTGGGGTTCTTGGTGAGAATGGAATTGGTAAAACTTCTTTTGTGAAAGTTTTGGCAGGATTAGTGGAATTAGATTCTGGGGAAATTGATTCAGAAGTTAAAGTTGCTTACAAACCGCAATATTTAGAAACAGATTCTTCGGAGTTAGTAATGCAATATTTGGATTCGGCTGTCGAGAATTATCAGAATCAATTAATTACTCCTCTGGGGGTTGATAAATTAATGATGAAAAAGTTAAGTGAATTATCTGGCGGAGAATTACAGAAAGTTTCTATTGTTAAATGTTTAAGTCAGGAAGCAGAGTTATTTTTATTAGATGAGCCATCTGCTTATCTTGATGTTGAACAGAGATTATTGATTTCGAAAGTAATTAAGAGTTTAACTGCAGAAAGAGAAATTACAGTTTTAGTTGTTGACCATGATTTAATGTTTTTAGATTATTTATCTGATAGGTTAGTTGTGTTTACGGGTGAACCAGCTAAATCAGGATTATTACAAGGTCCTTTTGAAATGGTAGATGGAATGAATTTGTTCTTGGAGGAGTTAGGAATTTCGTTAAGAAGAGATCCGCATTCACATCGGCCGAGAATTAATAAAGTTGGTTCTGTTAAGGATCGTGAGCAAAGAGCAGAAGGGAAATTGTATTATAATTAGTTCTTGAATAAAAATAAAGAAAAAAATAAAATTTAAGAAACAGTTATTGTTCCTTGCATACTTGGATGATACTGGCAGAAGTATTTGAAAGTTCCCGCTCCAGTAAAAGTAACTGTTGCTGTTCCTCCGACTGGCAGATGAATGTCAGAATCCATGCTCTCAAAAGTTACAGTGTGGGCAATACCTTTTTGCAAACCATCTTCTTCATTTTCTTGCAGATCATCAATCTCTTGTGTGTAAGAGCTATAGTCTTTGTTAATCCACTCAACTCTTTCTCCAACTTTGATATTCAAATCTGTTGGTTTGAACTTAAAGTTCTCAATTGCTACTTGATATACTCCTGGAGTTGTTGCAACTGGAGCTGCACTTTCTTCAACTTCTTCTGCTACTGTTTCAGATGTTTCTTCAACAGTTTCAGTTGCACAAGCAACTACTAGCATAGCTAGACTTATTAATGCTAAAATTGTTAATATCTTTCTTATCATTTTATTCTCCTCCTATTTGACAAATATCACACTCTTCATTAAAACACATACATTCTGGTTCAAAATATTCTGTCTCATGTTTACAGCTGGGACATTTTATTGGTGGTTCTTCTCCGGTATGGATATGTCCACACTTACTACATTTCCATCTGATTGGTTTATTTCTTTTGAAAACGTTACCATCTTCAACCATTTGTAATAATCTTTTATACCTTGTTTCATGTTCTGCTTCAACTTTAGCAATTGCTCTGAACAATCTAGCAGCTTTTTCATTTCCTTCTTCTTCAGCTTCTTTAGCAAATTGGGGATACATTTCTGTTGTTTCGTAATGTTCTCCTACAATAGCAGCTTTTAGATTTTCTTTTGTATCGTTAATTCCATGAAGAAGTTTAAATTCATCTTTAGCATGTTGCATTTCGTTTAAAGCAGTTTCTTCAAAGATCTTAGCAAGATAGAATAATTTTTCTTTCCTAGCTTGTTTAGCAAAATAATCGTATTTGTTTCTGGCTTGTGATTCGCCAGCAAAAGCAGTTTTTAGATTTTCTTCAGTTTTAGTCATTTTATTTACCTCATCCTCTCTTATTTACTATATTAAACTTAATATTGGGCATTACTTTAAAAGAATTTCTAGTTTTTAAGCCAATCTTTGATTTCTGGTAAACAAGCCAAATTTAATTCTAACACAATGGCAGTTTTATAAAATTTCTTAAAGAACGTTTTTGCATCCTGTTGAGCAATAATTTGTCTAAATGTTGCTGCTAAAGCTTTAGTTTTATCTTTATTTAGCTCAGCAAGTAATATTTGGTAATTTGGGTTTCCAGAAAAAATAACTTGGTATAATTGTTCATACAATACTTTATTTCTTTTTTTGACAAAATAAGTAAACATTACCAAACACATGTATAGTCCAAAGTAATAAGGGTCTTTTTTAATTTCTTCAAAATTATAATTAAAATACTTTTTTACTTGTTTATGAAATGCGCTATGCTCACTAATATAAATGACTTCTTTAGGATCATGGATGGCATTCTGAAAAGTCGCCAACCCTTCGGCCCTAATCGTATCGTTTTTATTTAGTTCTTCTACTCCTTCTGCTATTCTTTTTTGTGTTAATGGATCCAGTACATGAGTGATTTCATGAAAAGTAACTATCTTAAATTGAGATATAATCTCTTCTTTAGTCATCCGGCTATTATTATAATGGTTGTAATAACTTAACAAATCACGAGTTGGATAAATAAAAAATAAGTTATCTTTATCAGGATTAAAATAAATTTTGTTTTTCTTAAATTTAGAGTCAACATAGGGGAATTTGGCTATTTCTTTACCTTCTTTTTCATTTTTTGTATAAATAGTAATGTCAAGATTAAACTTAGAAGAATAGATTTTTTCAAAAATCTGAGAATCGTTCTTCAGAATTAATTCAAAAGATATCGAAAAAATATCTTTTAAAAAATTACAAAAATTTTTAAATTCTTTCTTAGGATTTTCTTTACCCAACCAATGGCTATATTCTTGATCTAGGTGGATGACCAATTTAACATTAAATTTTCTAACTAATTGTCCTGTTTTGGCTTCAACTTTGAATCTAATATTTTTTTTATAGCTCATTTTTATTTACTGAATATTTTTCTCCAATCATTTTGATGATTTTTAATAAAGAAGTATAAAGCAACAACAATCATAATACTGCTTAAAATCTGACCCATCGTAAAAGTGTTGTTAAAATAATAGATGTTTTCAGATCTATAGAAATCAACAATAAATCTGCCAAGGCCTTCCCAGAAGACAAAGTTCCAAAAAATGAAGCCGGGACGGAAAGATTTCCAGAATGTTAAGATAAAAAGCCAGCCAGTAATAATAAATCTTTTTCCAGCAGCATATAGTGTGGAAGGGTGTCTGCATAGATCATCATATTTTGGGAATACTACACACCATTTACCTTGGAATGGTCTTCCAATAAGTTCTCCGTTAATGAAGTTAGCAATTCTTCCTAAAGCTAAAGCAAACAAAGTAGGTATAGACAAAATGTCAGCCATTTTCCAGAAATTTAATTTATGTTTTTTACAGTAGAAATAAGCAGCAGTTACAATCCCTACAAATCCTCCATGGAAACTCATTCCTCCTTGCCAAATCTTGAGAAAGTTTAAAGGGTTAGAGAGATAGTACATTGGTTCCCAAAAAACTTCGAACAATCTTGAGCCGATAAGGACTCCAAGCATTAAATAAAATGCAAAATCCCAAATTTGATCTTTAGATAGTTCTAGTTTGCCTTTCTTTCTTAGATAATACATCCAGCCGATGGCGAGAAAGAAACCTAAAACGTACATTAGGCCGTACCAACGAATTTCTAATGGTCCTAAGGAAAGTAAAGTGGGGTTGAGATTGTGAATGTACATCTTAATTTGGTAAATTGATACTTATTATTAAATGTTCTGAATATAGCCCTTGCTCTACAGAAAACTTTATATATTAATCACCATTAATGTAATTCATAATCATAATAATAAAATGAGGGTGAAATTACAATGGAAGATAAAGAAAAAAGTTATTCTAAAGAATTATTAGGTAAAACTATAGTTTCTAAAGCAGGAAAGAAGTTTGGTGATGTAGGAGATTTAATTTTTGAAGTTGGTTCTGGAGAACTAATTCATTTACAGCTAAGAAATCCTACCTCTTACATTGATCGAATGGAA